>CAMLNK010000001.1 GCA_946481035.1 uncultured Dyadobacter sp.
TAGGCACCGGTACTTTGCCCGCTATGAAAATCAATAGCCTCGCACTCGACCAGGACGGGTTTGTCTGGTTTGCGAGTGCAAAAGGCGTGGGTTATTTCATACCGGATGGCGTTCTGGAAGCAACTCGCGTGGATGCGATACTCCCCATTTACGGCCAGCGCAGGCTTTTTAACAATGAAGAATGCACCGCCCTCGCCGTCGAACCGGGCAACCGGAAATGGATCGGCACACGGACGGGACTTTACCTTTTCAACGCGGACGGTACCGAACTGGTCCGAAAATTCACATCTGCCGACAGTCCGCTTCCGTCGGATATAATCACGGCTCTCCGGTTTGAAGCGGAAACCGGTTTGTTATTCGTCGATACCCCTGCCGGCATGGTTTCTTACCAGAGCGACGCCAAAGCGCCGGCTGAAAGCCTGAACCGTATCATCATTTTTCCTAATCCCATCCGGCCCGGTTATTCGGGCAGTGTAGGCATCAGTGGCCTGACCGGCCAGTCGACCGTCAAAATCACCGACCTGGCGGGCCGGCTCGTGTTCGAAACGCATTCGGAAGGCGGCCTCGCCTCCTGGAACCTGAACGATTACACGGGGCGCCGCGCACGGGCTGGAATATATATTGTATTCGTCGTGTCGGTCGACGGCACTGAGCACCAGGCGGGTAAATTGGCAATTATTAATTAAAATCATAAATTAATCCAGCGTTCAGACTAGCGGATGCAGCAGACTATATGACGTCGAATCAGGAAAAAACGCCTTACATTGTAGGTATCACCGGTGGCAGCGCATCAGGGAAAACCTATTTTATGAAAAACCTTATCGACGCGTTTGGTGAGGACGAAATCACACGGATTTCGCAGGACAATTACTACCGCCCTATCCATGAAATACCGCGCGACGAAAATGGCGTGGAGAATTTCGATTTGCCCGAGACGATCGACCATCACCTTTTTGCTGAACACCTTGCCGTTCTCAGAGCAGGCCGTTCCGTACAGCAAAAAGAATATACGTTTAACAACCCGCTCATTAAACCGGAAATCCTGGTTTTCGAACCAAAACCAATCATTATTGTCGAAGGCATTTTTGTTTTCTACTTCCCTGAAATAGCGCGGCTTATTGATTTGAAAATTTTTGTCGATGCGAAGGAACATGTTAAAATAAAACGGCGGATTATTCGTGATAATAACGAGCGTGGCTACGACCTCGACGACGTTCTTTATCGTTGGGAACATCACGTCGCCCCGACTTATGATAAATTTATACTTCCCCTTCGCGCAGAGGCGGATATGATCATTAATAACAATTCCCGGTTCGATACCGGCTTGCAGGTATTAATTGGCTTTTTGAAAGGAAAGCTGAAAGAACAATACAAACATTCATCATAGTCATCGCAAAATTCAAACGAGTTAATGAAGAATTCTTTACACACAATTTGCAAAACCTTTGCTAAACACATCACTATTCTTGCAGTAGCTTCCATCGCTTTCACTGCCTGCGACGATGCTACCGAACCTGCTGACCCTTACGAATACTACCCGCTCACAATTGGCCATTATGTAGTCTACGACGTCAACCAGGAGATTTATTCTACCGGCCAGACGGCGCCGGTTCTAACGAAATGGCAGGAACGGGATGAGGTAGACAGGATTGCTTCGGATTCGGCGGGGATCGTGACCTACATTATTGCAAGGTCAACGCGTAATACTTCGGCCGATTACTGGCAAAAGGTGAAAGAATATGCCGTGCATAGGTACCCCGACAAGCTGCTGACCAATATCGATAACCAACCTTTTTTGTCGCTCACCTTTCCGATCGATTCGCGCACGACCTGGAATGGCAACAGCTACAACAGCCTCGACGAGCAGGATTGTTATTATGAGCCGGGAGTTAAAACCGTCAAAATCGGAGAGCAGTCGTTCGACAATGTGCTGACGGTAGTTGAGCGCAAAGACACGTCGATCATCAACAAGTATGTGACTATCAAGCAGTACGGTTCCGGCATAGGCCTTATCTCCGATGACCAGACCGCCTTTGAATTTTGCCAAAACGACGATTGCATCGGATCAGGGAAAGTTGAATCAGGCATTCATAAAACGCGCAAGATCATCGAATTTGGCAACCGTTAGTCATTCCGCCGCGACCGGCAGAGTCATATAAAACTTGATTTTTTCATATTCGTTTTGAATATTATTTGCAAATTCAATTTATCTGTCTAAATTTACGACGGATACTGGTATTAATCATTCATTAACCGATAAACAATGAAAACATTGACATCGCACTCTACACAGACAAAAAAGTCTTATCGCAAGCCGGTCCTGGTTCAACACGGAAGTGTTAGCAAGTTGACTAAAGGTAAATTGGGAAGCCAATTAGATGACGATACTGGCGAAATGAACTACGCACCGGACGCTTGATTTAAGTGACCGGAGATCCTGGCTTTTTGGATTTGTACTAAATGCTGATTCAAGGTGTTATCTCATTAGGAGCAACTTTTCAGCCACAAAAACGAACAGCAGGGAAATCGATTAATTGGAGTACCGGGATCTTAGAGTATCCAAGCTCCTACAATGAGTATTCTTTTTGTGAGACTACAATTGTTGGTTTCGAAGGATATCATCAAAACGATGTCAAAACATGGGGTGCAAATGCTCCGTTTTTGGCATCGTTTTTTGATTTTAGGGCCTACCTCAAATCATCCGGAAACAGGCTCGGCATAGGGGTCTGGTACCAGGAGGCGGAAAAAACGCTGCACCTTGCCAGAAATCTTTTTGGCACACATCCATTGTACTATTTGTTCATCCCCGGCCAGTTTTGCCTGTTTTCTACCGATTTACATGCACTTCTGGAATCGGCGAAAGGCAGAACAAACGTCACTTTAAATGAAAGCCGCCTTCGATCATTTCTCACTTTTGGGCGGGATATGTTTATCGACTATAATGGGGACACATTTTACAAAGAAGTAAAATGTGTATTACCCGGGCAGATACTATCGGTAACACCCGATGGATGTTCCTCTGCTCCCTACACCCAGTTTCAGCTGCCTCAAAGCAACAACTCGCTGGCCGGTTATGGTCAGCATTTCAGGACACTTCTTGAGCATGCCGTTCGCAATTCTCTCCCGTCCGACCAGTCGCCTATCGGGTCACACCTGAGTGGAGGTCTGGATTCTTCATCGATCAGCACTTTTGCCAGAATGCTGGCGCCAGAAAGCCCATTACACACGTTTTATTATGACACGCAGGGAGCCGGCTCCGACGACCGGAAATATGCCCTGGAAATCGCCCGGAATATCGGCTCTGATCATCGCGAGATTGTGATATCGGACGACCAGCTTGGCGCGGTCGTCTCGCATACCAGGATCCTTGGATACCCTCAGGCCGCATTTGTTCCGCCTACGTTTTACGACGGCGTCTTCAAACTCGCTGCACAACTCGGATGTAGTACCGTGATGAATGGCAATGGCGGGGACTCTATTGTTGGCAGCGGCTTTGAATACCTCAGTGTACTCTTCCGAGAAAAAAATTGGCCGCTTTTAAAAGAATTACTTGCCAAACGGACCCAATACTATACCAAAGCCGATCAGCACAAAAACTGGGATCAGCTGAGCTTCGGGCAGCAAAAAAATATTGTTGAACAAAATTTTCTTTACCACAGGCTCTCTGCATCCATCAGGACAATGAGCGCCGGTCAGCTGCGCATTTTGTATCGCGAGCTTTCGGCGCATTTCGACCTGGCTCCCGGATACTTTGCTACGCGTGCGCTCCGCGCCTTCGTGAAAAAGCTCAAAGGTTACGCGCTTCCGCCCAATTCACTTTTGCGGCAGGATTTTCTAAATGCGGCGGACAGCACATCCGGTCAAACGAAGCTACTTTCCAACGCTTTACGTGGCGATCTTTCAGATACATTCCGGCATTCATTCGAGGAAATTTTCAACCAGCATACGATATGCCAAAACGAGAGCAGGGCTATTCTGGGCCGCCATTACGGATTCGAGAGCCGTTCTCCCTTTTTAGATAAATCGCTTTTCGAATTATGTATGTCTATCCCGGAAATCGTAAAATTCGGTGATGGATCCGGGCGAATGCATTTCCGCGAGGCCATGAAGGGTGTATTACCAGAAAACGTGAGGCTGAGGGCACAGAAAGCGCATGTCGGGAGACGAGGAAAAAGCGCTACCCTCCAACTTTACACCCAGGCGCAAGAAATGCTTTATGATACGAAGGATATCTGGCAGTACGTCGACAAAAGCAGATTTGAAGATACACTCAAATTCCTCCAAACCGACCATTTGCCTATGGAAGACTACAACCGAAGCCTGTTCCATGTAACAAGAACGATTTCGGTTGCAGCCTGGTTTGAATGGCTTAAATCTGAAAGAATCCTGCAATAATCGGCTAACGAAGAATATTCACCCTCCCTGTAATTGTTTGTTCGGAGCCGTCGCTTTTGCTCACGATCGCTTTATAAACGTAGGTCCCGGAGCTAACAGCTGACGTCCAATACCAGTCCGAAAGCGTTGAAACCGGCTTGAACTTGTGTTCCAGAAGCTTGGTGCCTCTTGCATCATAGATAATGTACCGGACCTGCTGAACAGTTTCCATACTGATACCTGTTACACGGAAACGCACGTAGTCCGTGGCCGGGTTAGGCGAAGCTATCAGCGCTATTCCCGCCTGTCCTTCACCTATTCTGAAATTAATCTGATACGGATTTACAGCAGTGTTACCGGCGTTGTCCTGCGTATTAACCAGGATTTCATAGCTGCCGGCTGTGGAGAAATTTGAGCGATATTCTACCTGAACGACGCGATCTGCCAGCTTGGTAATTATGAGATTCTTGTAAGCCACTTTCTGAAAATCGCAAGTGTTATCGACGCACGGCTTAATGAAAATATCCATCAGATTGGTATCGGCCGACATAAAGCGGTCGTCGGTCAGGATGAACTTGATCGTCGGTTTAACGCCTACATCTTCGCCATCCTCGATCACCCGCTCGTTGAAGGTCACATTCAGCACCGGGGCTATAATGTCCTTCACCCTTTCGGCCGGGTAAATATGTTGCGATTTCGCCACTTCCCAATCGACTAACAGCTCCGCACTATTGTTGGATTCGTTCAATTCCTGGATCACATTGGCCCGGTCCAATCTTACCTGTACCGATTTCAGTGCTCCTTTATTTGGGAAAGTAATCTTTATTGTATCGGAATACGGCATTGACGCGACAGTCTGGCTTTTCACTTCGCTGGTGCCGTTCTGAAATGCATAGGTGAGCTCCACGGGTAGCTTCTCATCCGCATTGTATTTTCCCTGGTTCTTGATGGAGATCGCGGCAGTCAATGTGGCTGACTTCTCGATTGTCTTATCCGGAGACTCGGAATAAATCAGGATACTTTCGTCCGGATCAACCGAGTAGTCGGGTGAAGCGACGTAGATCATTTTAAGCGCAGGATCGCCTTGCAGCAATGCCTGATGAACGTTCGCAACTTCGTATGCACCGTAACCTTCCGCAAAAATCCGTTTGGCAACTTCCATCTGAATTCTTCCTATGGACTGCTTCGACGTGTTCGCATCCAGGAAAAGCGCTGTATAAAGCTTATCCAGGTAATTGCTGGTCGAAGAAACATAAGTATCAAAGGTATTCGCGATCAGCGCTACCGTTCCTCTTTTCGGGGCCAGTATCCAGTCGAGTGACAACGCAATTCTGTCCGACGACGACGGGCTCATATTAAAACGCGCACTGAACACGTTCCCTACCCCGCAGCCATTGAAATACAACAATGGGTATTTACCCTGGTTGTTATAAGCGCGTGCCGCGTCGGTAATGTAGCCAATGTCGAGGTCGGTAACCGTGGTAGACCCATGTCCGAAATAGGTCAGGAGCCCTACTCCCGCATTAATTTCCGGTGTGATATTAACCGACTCCACCTCACTGATTCCCTGTTGTTTTACGAAAGGCGTAACTTTTGCGCCAATGTATCCCTTTTCCGCCTGCGGCGCGAGGCCTGCAAGAATATTTTTAAGCTGGGTTATTTCGGCCGATGATTTGCCCCCGTTCAAGTGGAGAATATTTTTCTTCCAGCTCACGTCCTGGACATTGCTGTGCTCGTATTCTTTTACCTTGGCCAGATAGTCGTAAACGTGCTGATTCGTAATTGCAGAAAGCCTTCCGACCGGTATGGCAGGCACTTCCTTTGGAGCTCCGGCGAGTCCTTCTATCAATAATATGTCCGATCCTGGAAACCCGATGGTCGGAACTTCATCGGGCAGCTCGCGCACCATTCTTTCGTTAAATGTGATCGACTTACCCATCAGAAACAAATACTTTTCACGGTTTCCGTCCGAAAGCATATAATCTACAAACCGCCGTATCCCGACCGGGCTTGGTTCGCCGTAATTAAACTGATCGTAAATGTCGGTGATCTTCATTACCAGCGGAACAAATGCTCCTCCCTCGGCTGATGCACGATAGGCGGCGTACGCTTTCGCGCCTTCTTCCAGTGTTTGGTTTGTAATGATAATGTAGTTGTATTTCTTAACGTCCGGTTTAGCCAATGCGATTGAACTGATCTTAGCGGCAGCAATAGGGAGGGTTTCGTTCGTCAGGAGCACTTTTAATGCCTGATCTTTGATACGCGGCATTGTAAAGTCGGCTCCTGTACCGGGAAGGATTCTGGGAACGTCCGGATTGGAGATGTCGTATACTTTGCTGGTAGCGGAAGTACCCGCAATTTTTACGTGTGTGCTAGCATCCGATGTTTTCGGAAAATTAAATTCAAGGCTCTTTTCAGTGCCAATGCTGTTGCTCTGGTTATAAGTGATGGTATAGTAAGCCAGCGAAAATCTGTCACGTGTGTCTGATGCCACAGATTTCAACAGAAGCACGCCGCTGCCATCGGTGTTGAGGTCGGTTTCGGCTAGTTCAAATGAATATAATGAAGCGACAAAATTGGCATTGGGAATAGCTCCGACTTTCCGAACGGTGCCTTCTGTTTTGCCTGCGTATACTTCAATCGACCGGGAGTTATTGCTCCGGCCGTGCACCATCATTTTCACCTGCGGCTTCATTCCCGCTACCCGCTTCGTCAGTTGGAAGTTGTAGGTAACAGATTTGCCGGGCAGGACGGTAACGCCCGTTTTGCTCGCACCATTTTCAAAGAAGCTGTTAAAAAAACTGGCCCTGATGGCGCTAAGGGTGCTAAGGGAATATTCGTTGGCAAAGGCCTTCACGTCCGTCTGCAGATGCGACTCCGTTGCAGCACCACTTCCTGATGCAGTTCCAACCATTTCGGCTCGCGCACCATTGACTTTTCCGACGGTAAGGAAATACGAACTTTCGTCGGAATACAAGCTCGTATAAGGATTTAACCGGCTGCTCATCGGTCGGTACAAAAGCGAATCGATAGCGCCGTCATTGGGGACCCCGTAGAACAGAATTTCGTTATTTGCTACGCTGAGAATCGCAACTTGCCTGCCCCGATGCCATAACTGAAGTTTTTCGGGCTGACTAACCGGAAAACCGGCCGGCAACGCAGAGAACGGTACTTTATAAACTCCCTTCTGGGATACTTTCAGCTTCACATACGGCTGATCGTACGCAATCCATTCATTTGTATATGGCGCACCCCATTGGGCAAAGGCTCCATGACACATTCCTATCCCAAACAACAGAATAAGTTGCAAATACCGTAAAACTCTCAGTGACATAGCTCAAAAAAATAAAAATAAGGGCATGGATATTGCCATCCATGCCCCCGGATAATATTACAACTTGATTACTTTCTTGGTGTATTTATCGCCATTTACAGTGGTAACTTCAACGATATATTCACCCGGAGAGACGTTAGAAAGATTCACCCGGCTACCAGTGCCATTGTCCTGCACCAACCGGCCGTTGATATCGACCAGCTTCCATTTGCTGATCTTAGTCGGCACGTCCAGCTTGATTTCGAAATACTCAGTTGAAGGATTCGGTGATACCGACATTGCCGAAGTTTTGTCGAGCTCGACGGAAACAATTCTTGACAATGTTTCTTCCCCTTTCTTAACAGAACCATCTACCATCGAATCAAAATCAACTTGTTTCAAACGGTAGTAGCTGATGCCCGCTAAGGGTTTCGAATCCGTAAACGAGTAAGAAGCCTCAGAATTTGAATCGCCTTTACCCTCTACTCTGCCGATTTCCTCGAAATTGCGGGCGTTATAGCTTCTTTCAACAATGAAGTGACTGTTATTTCTTTCAGAGGCAGTTTTCCAGGTTACTTCCACCTTGGTTCCCGCGGGCTTCGCATTGAATGAAATCAAATTAACCGGCAGCGGAGCCTCATTGATCAGGATCTTAAGTGCAGGGTCGCCTTGCAGCAATACCTGATGAATGTTCGCACGGTCTGCATCATAGAACGCAGCTACGCGGCTGTTCTGAGCAGGGTTATAAGTATAGCCCTTTATGGTTTTGGTTTGCAATGCAACTTCCTGCAAAATCTGGCCAATTGATTTGCGTTCTTTATCCGTTTTCGAGAAAATCAGCGGATAAAGGCGATCAAGGTATTCGTTTGACGTGCTCGCGTAAGCGTCCCAGGTATTTCCGAATACAACGATTGCCCCTTTACCAGGCGTGATGAGCCAATCGAGCGAAAGAGGCCGTGAAGAACTGGTATTCTGCGTAGCGCCGAAAAGGTTACTGAAAATGTTGTTCACACCGCAGCCATTATAAAACAACACCGGATACTTGGTTGTATTGTTGTACGCTTTGGCAGGGTCGGTAACATACCCCGGGTTGAGGTCGGTACGGTAGGTTGAACCATGCCCGAAATAGCTGATCATACCCAGGCCCGTTCCATTCAGTTCGGTACCGATATTCACTTCCTCGATGACATCGGCCGCTTGCGTCTTGATTTTCTGTATTACAGCTCCATTAAAAGGGGAAGTGTTAACGATATTACCAATAGTCGAAAGATACCCCGAGAACTGACTGATCTCGCCGGAATCTTTACCACCACTCACGTGCATCACATTCTTTCTCCATGCGATGTCCTTTTGAGCTTCATAATCTTTTATTTTTTGAAGGTAGCCATTTACCTCGGCGTCTGTCAGACCCGAAATACGGCCCACGGGAATTGCCGGAACGTCATCAACCGTGCCGCGGAGGCCATCTACAAGCAGAAGATCGGAGCCGGGGAAGCCGACTGTCGGAACTTCGTCGGGCAGCTCTTTCACAATTTTGTCAGGACGGGTAATTGACTTCCCGATCAGCAACAGATATTTATCCTTGTTGCCATCCGAAATCAGGTAATCTACAAAACGTTTTATACCGACCGGGCTTGGCTCGCCATAGTTGAACTGGTTGTAGAGGTCCTTGATCTTGATCACCAGCGGCGCATACTTGGTTCCGGGCGAATCGTTTTGGCGATAGTCTGCATAAGCCTGTGCTGAACTAATCAGGTTATCGGCCGCTACGATCAGATAATTGTAGGCCGCCGGATTGATTTCCTGGAATGTTACAGTCGAGATATTGGCTGCCTGAACATTGATATTCTGAGTGTCATTTGTTGTCAGCAATTTCAAAGCGCCACCGTTGCGGGTCACCATCAGGTTGGATGCACTTCCCTGGATAATGCGCGGCGAGTCGACATTTGAAATATCATAAAACAAGCCGTTGGCCGGAGGATTTAAAATAGGGATTCTCGACTTTGACCCCAAAGCAGCCGACGGGAAGTTGAACTCATAAGAGTTTAAGCTCTGGGCGTCGATGGTCTGGTTATATGATATCGTGAAGTAACTTACCGAAAACCAGGACGATGGAATTACACTCTGAAAACCCAGGGTACCGCCGTTTGCATCATAGTCTTGCGCCGGATCAAGGTCAAAATTCACCTCCAGCGGAGCAAAGTCAGATGTATTAGAAGTAGTAACCTGACGCAGGGAAGATGAATTTTTGCCCACCTTGATCTGAACCTGCGCACTTCCGCCCCGGCCGCTCAGCAATATTTTGACTTTTGGAATAAAACCTCCATGTACATTCTTCGCTGCAAAATTAAAATTAGAAGCAGGGATAGATGGCTGCGCATTTGATACCGGGTTGGCCGTATAAACCGGGCTCGTAGCCTGAACACCAACCGGAAGCCGTGTTCCTGTTCCGGTTTTCCCGTCTTCAAAAAAACTATTGAAGGTAGTCGGCCGTGTCGAATAGAAGGTGAAGTGCGTGTACTCCGTCTGATAAGTTTTCAATTCAACCTGATTGTGAAACTCAGACGCAGGTACACCAAGGTCGACCGATGTGTTTTCTACTTCGGCACGCAAACCATTATCTGTTCCGATCGTTAGAAAATAGGCACTTACATTGGAAAAGGTGCTGAAATACGGGTTTTTGCGGGAAACCGGCAAACGGTACAGCAATTCGTCGGATGCTCCGTCATTGGGCACCCCATAAAAAAGTATTTCCGTGTTATCGGCTTTCAGAATGCTCACCTGATTTCCGCGATGCCACAGTTGAAGCTTCGCTTTATCGGCCGACTGAAACGCCGCAGGCAATGAAGAAATGGCAATACGATGAATACCCTTGGCAGACACTCCTACACGCACCCACTGCTGCCCGTATTTGCCCGCAAGCCATTCATTCCCATTAACTCCGCTCCATTTTTGGGAAAATACATTGGATATGCCAAGACCAAAAACCAGTAAAAGCACACCAAAAAGTGAAGTAAACTTTTTTAACCTCATAAGCTCAAATTTAATAGTGCATAAATTACACTGTTAGTGTATATAATAAACGATAAACTCTTTAATGATTGCAACGCGCGAACCGGAAATGTATTATAGTTAAACAAAAATACAATAATTTCAAAACAGAACAATGTACGACAAACCCGCTGTTTTAAAGAAAGTATTATTTCTACAAAAGGTAAATGACGTTACCGCAGGCATGATTTTTTCAACCCAAAAATAATTTCATCCTTATATTTGTCCACAACAAGTACTCTAATATTCTAACCAAACCAACGATCAGTATGTTGAAACGACTAATTTTCTTTGCTTCGGTTGTCTTGATCGGCGTGACACTCGTAAACTGTGACGGCGACAAAGGCGATGTAGGACCAGCAGGTAAAGATGGGGCCGCGGGGCCCGCAGGACCTCAAGGCCCGAAAGGTGATACGGGCGTAGCAGGTAAGGACGCGCTCGGTGCGAGAATCATTACAACCGGTGCACTGAAAACAGACGCAGACGGAGGTTACGCATTCGGTATCAGCAATCTAACCCCTGCTGACACAACGATGCTTACAAACGCAGGTGTGTTCGTGTACATCAAAAGCCAGAACTACTGGTGGTCTATTCCAGGTCCGGTGGGCTTTACGGCAACGGATACTACTACGTTCCACTTCCGCTACGCGCTTCGCAATGGACGGACTTTCTTCGTTCAAATCAAGCCGGTTAGCTGGACAGGTGGCTCACCTACCGCACCTACGAGAGACCTTGAGTCTGTAAGGGTAATCCTCGTTCCGACAGAGAAATTCAGACGCAGTGCAGCAATCGACTGGAAGAATTACGATGCTGTTGTCAAAGCCCTGAACCTTAACGAATCTGACGCGATCAAAGCAGACTAACCAAGTTCTGCCGCAGACAGCACAAAAAGCTGCCTTCACTAGGCAGCTTTTTGTTTTTTCCCTCCTCAGTTTTGCAACATAGAAAGTTTTAATTGCCCCCTGCCAAGAAGTTGCAAATCGCCATAACTTTTATTTTTGAAATTATACTATTTTCGAAACAAATATTGTCAGGACGATTGTTACCTAACAGTGATTTGTACTTTTCCGGGCTTAGGCCCTCTTACCATATTCTCTTTTTTTCGTGATGAATACCAAAAAGTCTTCAAAAACGAGCTCACCTGACGTGGTTTTGATTGGGGCAGGCATTATGAGCGCTACGCTCGGGGTTCTACTGAAAAAGCTTAATCCATCCATTACCATCTCCGTTTTCGAGCGCCTCGACCGCGTAACGGCGGAAAGCTCCGATCCATGGAATAATGCCGGCACCGGCCATTCCGCTTTCTGCGAACTGAACTACACTCCGCAACTCGCGGATGGTTCTGTTGAAACCAAAAAAGCTGTCAAGATTGCCGAGTCTTTCGAAGTATCGAAGGAGTTCTGGGCATATCTGGTTGAAAATGGGGTGATCGACTCACCTGACGCATTTATCCACAACATTCCCCATCTGAGCTTTGTTTGGGGTGAGGAAAACGTGGAGTATCTCCGCAAGCGCTACAAGGCGCTCACAAGCCATCACCTGTTCCACGGAATGGAATATACCGAGGACCAGGAAACGATCGAAAGCTGGATACCGCTGGTGATGAACGGCCGCGATGCCAACCAAAAGGTGGCGGCCACCCGCATGGAGCTCGGCACCGACGTTAATTTCGGCGCGCTGACGAAAGCAATGTTCGATTACCTCGAAAAGCAGGACGGTGTGAACCTTTTCCTCAACTATGAAGTGGACGACCTTTCACGCAAAAAGGACAACTCGTGGCTGATTGAGGTGAAGGACCGCGCCACGAAGAAAGAGAGCAAGATTACTGCCAAGTTCGTATTCATCGGCGCAGGCGGCGGCTCGCTTCCTTTGCTGGAAAAATCGAATATCCCCGAAGGCAAAGGCTTCGGAGGTTTTCCTGTGAGCGGGCAGTGGCTGGTGTGCAACAAGCCGGAAATCGTTGAAAAACACCAGGCGAAAGTATATGGTAAGGCTTCGGTAGGTTCTCCGCCGATGTCGGTTCCTCACCTGGATACCCGCATTATCGACGGCAAAAAAGCATTGCTGTTCGGGCCATATGCTGGGTTTTCGACTAAGTTTTTGAAAAACGGCTCCTACCTGGATCTTCCGCTTTCCATTAAGCTGAACAATATCAAACCGATGCTGGCGGCTGGATTGCACAACATTCCGCTCACGAAATATCTGATCGATCAGGTGAGACAATCTCCGCAGGACCGCCTGGAAGCCCTGAAAGATTATTTCCCGGAAGCGAAACTCGAAGATTGGGACCTGGAAACGGCTGGTCAGCGCGTTCAGGTGATCAAAAAGGATAAAAAAGCAGGCGGTGTTCTCGAATTCGGGACTGAAATGGTAACCGCCGCGGACGGCTCACTGGCTGCATTGCTGGGCGCTTCCCCGGGAGCTTCCACGGCTGTATCGATCATGCTGGAATTGATTCACAAATGCTTTGCAGAAGCGAAGTCGCCCGAATGGCAACGCGAATTCAAAAAGATCATCCCATCGTTCGGCAAATCGCTTTCCAAAGAAAAGGACCTGGCCGCCAAAACCCGCGCCTGGACCACCGAGGTGCTGCATTTGAGCGCCTCGCATCTGGAAGAAGAAGTGACTGCCTGATTTTAGATTGATATAGAAATATAAAGCCCCGGAATGTTCCGGGGCTTTTGTTTTATTCTGAAAACACTTCGGAAAGGTTGATAACAAGCTCCGGAAAAACAGCAGAGCACAGCAATTCACCATTATTCTTGGGGTGCTGACCTACAAACCTGCCCGATTCATCCAACAAAAAAATATTGACGTGGCTATATTCCGGATAAATCACCCAGTATTCCCGCACGCCACTTTCTTCATAAACATTAAACTTCTGGTCTATTTCCCTCAGCGAATTACCGGGCGACAGTACTTCAATTACCAGATCCGGGGCACCCAGACATCCTTTGTCGTCTAATTTTGACAAATCGCATATCACACAGATATCCGGCTGCAAGACTGTCGTAATCTCCTGGTTGCTTTTTCTATCTCTGACGGGCAGCCTTACATCAAATGGGGCTGAATAGGCTTTGTAAGGGTGCCCCTTAATGTAATTACCTATCATTACGTTCAGGTTCCATACAATATCCTGGTGCCGACGCGACGGAGCCGGCGACATTTCGTAGATATAACCCTTAATCAGTTCCAAACGCTCCTGAAACTGCCATTTCAGGTAATCCGCGTAAGTATACCGCTTGGTGAGGTCCAGCTGGTCGAAACTTGTGATCATGAGCCGATTCGTTTTTACAATATTACCAAATCCCCGTGCCTATTCCCACAACGAATGCCCTATCCTCTATTTCAATTCGTAAAACGGCCAATTGAATAATCCACCGGTCAAAACGCCAGCGACCTCAGAAACTTCAATCCCTCGACCGCGATCGCTTCGCGCGAAGGCTCTACTTGCCGCCAGATGGAAGCTGCTTTGGCGATGACCTTCACATCCGGCGTGAATGATTCGATCACGATATCGCCCTGGTAATGGATGCGGTCCAATGCAGCGAAAATGCGGTCCCAGTTGATCTGGTCGCCACCGGGTGTACCTCGATCGCTGCCGGAAGCGTGCAGGAGGCCCAGCCGGTTGCCTGCCTTTTGAATTGCAAGCGCGGGGTCCTTTTCTTCCAGATTCATGTGAAAACTGTCGAGGTGTACCTGCAATGCATCGCTTCCTACGGTTTCTATCATTCGCAACGCCTGCTCACAGGTGTTGATAAAATCGGTTTCATACCGGTTCAACGGCTCAATCGCGAGCTTTACACCATGTTTTGAAGCAAAATCAGCCAAGGTTTTCAGGTTACTTCCTACAAGCTCCCACTGCCTGCGTTTTTCATCGTCAGGAACGAACTCTGCCCTGCCTACCGCAGAATAAATGGGCCCTGCCACAAGCTTACTACCGAGTACCGGCGCAATGCGGATAAGGGCTTCCACATACTCGATCGCCGTCACCTGGTCCTTACGCGTACCGCGCAGGTCGCGCCCCGGGCCGGTAGCCGCGCACACCGACCGGCATTCGAGCCCGTTATCATCCAAAGCCTTCCGCACAAGCACGGGATCGATATTCGCAGGATCCTCCAACGCAATCTCCACAAAGTCGAAACCCCAATTTTTAAACTGGGGAAAAAAAGAGGTGCTTTCGTTCGTGAATGGTGAAGAAAACAAATAGGTATTGATACCAAACTTCATCAGTGCTTACTTCCCTTTTTGCTGTGTAAAAATGCGTACGCCCTTCTTGTTGCCGGTGACGATATCGAGCAGGCCGTCTCCGTTCAGGTCTTCGACGGTTACGTGCAGACCTACCCCTGAATTGTCATCAATATCATGCCTGATCCACGTCGGGACTTTGCCGGGTTTATATTCAAACCAGGAAATAAATGGCGGTTCGAATTCGCCCGGATCATTTCCATTGTGCGCGAAAAAGCGTTTGCCTGTGATAAAATCGGGATGACCATCTTTATTAATATCTTTCAGCGCCAGGCCGTGCGTCTGTGAAATGGTCTTGTCGATGTCGTGATGAATCCATACGGTTTCACCGCCTTCCCGTTTCTGCTCGTGCCACCATATGCCATAGTTGTGAGCCGAGGCGCTGAGTACGTCGTTCAGGCCGTCGCCATTCAAATCCAGCACATACATTTGCGAGCAATCCTGCCCCAGGTCGGCCGGGTGGAACTTCCAGTCCTGGTCTTTGGGATACTTGGCAGGGCCTTCCGCCGGGCCCTCCCACCAACCGCTTCGCACGAGTACGTCCTTGCGTCCGTCGCCATTGATATCGCCATAACCGATCCCATGCGTGTACATGTGCGTGGAGTTGTTCGGATCGTTGCTGATCACATATTTCTCCCAAGTCGTTTCGCCTTTTTTGGAAGGACATTTCAGCCATATCACCTTCTTGCCCGTCGGATCGTTGCAGAGCAAATCCAGCCGTCCGTCGCCGTCGATATCCACCAGTTGCGGCGACTCATTTCCTACCGAAGAATAAATGGTATGTACCGGCCAATGTCCCGGTTTGTTCTGCGGGTTTTCATGCCAGGCCGCAGCTTTGCCGGGCCAGTCGATGCGGATGAGGTCTATCCAGCCATCCTGGTTTACGTCCATAGCAAAATCCAGGAAAGAGTCGCTGTAACTGCCATTTACGATAAATTCCTGTGGTTTGGCCAGCTCGTGCTCCTTCCAGTCGGGTGCTTCGAACCAATAGGCGCCCGAGAGAATATCCTTTTTACCGTCTTTGTTCACATCGCCCATTGCGGCACCTTCCGCGATGAACCGTTTGGTAAGTTCTGTTTTCTTAAATGTAACAGCCGGTCCGCTCTTCTTTTTCGTTTGCGCGGATGCATTTGTCCAGGCAAAGGCAACTATATTGATCAAACAAAACCACTTCAAAACTCTTCCGGTTAACAGCATCAGATTTATGGGTTAGGATTAATACTCAAATATCATTTTACCCCCAGCAGGTAATCGAGCAGCGCGTAAAAGTCCTTTTCGGGGATGATGTTGCGGAACTGGTCGGGCATGAGCGTGTATTTGGATGCCCGGTATTCTTTCATATCACCTTTCACCACCGAAAACTCCTGCCCCGTCATGTCCGCGAACACGATTGTTTCACCTTCTGTCCTGCGGTACAAGCCCGTGAGGGTCTTTTCATTTTTCAATGTGATATTATAAGTACGAAATGCCTCAGTTATATTCCTGTTGGGATCAAGGATTTTTTGGGTTAATGCTTTATGCCCCCAGTTTCCGATGCCGTCGAGCTGCGGCCCGACAAGTCCGCCCGACCCCTGGATCTGGTGACAGCCGCTGCAATTCTGCACGAAAATCACTTTCCCCGCATCCGAAAAAGTAGCAGCAGGTTTGAAATTCGCAATGCGTGCATCGATCAGCTTCTGGCGCTCCTCGCGCTCGCCTGCTCCGATCGTGAGCAATTCCCGCATTTGTGTCTGCTGGGAAGCATCCGCATTGTTGGTAAGCCGCTCCTGTACCGGCACCTCGGTGGCAATATCCGCACTAAGTTCCTGTTCTTTGAATGCATTAAGCAAATAGCTGATCCCTTCCGAAGTATTGGCCAGCACGGTTGCAATCACGATTTGAAGATTACGCGCTCCGCTCGCCAATTGCTTTTTCAAGGTCTCGTAAACAGACGGCGATGCTGCCTGGCCCATTGCAACCGCCAGTTTCTCC
The DNA here is from genome assembly GCA_946481035.1 of uncultured Dyadobacter sp. The sequence continues at coordinate 16,958 of CAMLNK010000001.1, forward strand.
CTTAAAGCAGGCAATTCCGAAGGATCACTGAAAATACTCGAAAGCACATCCACATTTTCTTTTGGGTCAATATTCATCAATGCGCCAGCGGCGGTGCTCCTTACCGTGTAATCCATCCATTTGGCTTGCAAAATGCCTCTTAATACAGGTTGAAGGGACTTAATGCGATACTCCCCTGCGATTTCCGCTGCTGTAATTCTTTGCTCCGAAACGGTGGACGGGCCTTTTTCCGGAATGACAACCACCGCAGGGGCAAACTGCCCGATACCGACCGAACCCGTCTGCGAGCTGTCGACCGCTTCGATATACCCCATTTGCCCTTCATATCCAGCCAGATTGAACGTCGCGTTGCGAATAAGATCTTTGAATTGCATAATCTCCGTTTGGTTCACCCGATACTCTGCTATCACTTTCCCGGTGTCGGCCAGCCGGATTTTGACCGAGTTTTTCGAAATGCCCCTTTTTTCTGCGCGGTTATGGACATCGTTATCAAACACATTCATATTCAATTTTGCAGGCAGTTTGAATGGCACCGAATACAATGCGGACTGCGGTGCATAACCTCCTTTTTCACTTAAAACGATGCGAAATGCGGGCATCACATCCACAAGGAAGCGTTCGGAAACCGACCACGAATTCACCGGATCGGCATTCTTGGCTACCTTTCTGATTTTCCAGGTTTCGGCTTCGGCAGAAATATTATTTAAAAACTTCCCGGCCAGCCGCTCGCCCCAGGCGATCATTTTCGGACTTGCCGCAGCCCCGCTTTGCCGGATACCGGCCTGAATCGTCCGGTACAACGAAAGCTGTTTTTCGGGGTCATTAGCAAACTTCGCATTGATCAGATCTATCGCCTTTTCGACCTGATAAGGCGCCGCGAGCCGACCAATGTATTCCAGATTGTTCAAAAGATCTTTGGCGTCCAGCTCGTGCGTGAGCGTGTAGTCGAGCACAAACGCCGCGCCCGCGGACGAAGGCACATCGAGCAGTGCTTTGTTTAGCAATGCCAGTTGCGCATCGCTCCACCGCATTGCGGGAACACGCCACATCACGCTGGTATTTTTGAGGTTATTCCGCACACCCAGCAATGCGGTGTAACGTAAATGCGTGTCCTCCGGCGACGTTTTTTCATACAAATCCATTAGCAACGCCAGGTTTTCCGATTTGGGAAAATGCGTCAAAACCTCAGCTGCCGTCCGTTTCACAAACGGATCGCTGCTTTTCAACGCTTCGGTAACCAGGCGGTAATGTGCGTCGGAGATTATCCGGCGTTCGGTCAGGATACGTAATGCATGGATTTTCACCGTCTGTTCATTGCCTCCCAATGCATGATCAATCAGGCGATCGTCCAGCGAACCGAGGCGGTGCAATATCCACAATGCATGTACGTAAGAAACCGCATCAGGATTATTTGCCAGAAGCCCCTTCACTGGTGTTACCGCCTTCTCTTTCCAGGTATCCACGAGCCTGTCGGCCACTTTCAGGCGGGTATTCAGCTGCGGATGTTTCAGTCCTTCCAGCAACTGCGCGATCGTCGCTTTCGACCAATCGGTGACCGGCAAATTATCGTGCGGCTCGTTTCCTTTATAGGTTACCTTCCAAATCCGGCCGCTCACGCGGTCGCGGCCAGGGTGATTTAGGGCAACTTCGTAGTGCCCGATGATCCTGTTATAAAAATCGGCGATGTACAACGCCCCATCAGGCCCCACTTTAATATCCACCGGCCGGAACCACGGGTCTTTACTAACCAGGAGCGGCTCCTCCTTTTTCGAAGATGGCGTCGAGCCATTGAAAGTGACTGTATTCCGGTCAATGCGGCAGGTGACGACGTCGCCGGTAAAGAAACTGCCCCGGTATTTGGCTGGAAATTGCGTACCGGTATAGTAAACAAGCCCTGCCAATGCCGTCGAGCCGAGGTCATAAGTCATCATCGCCGGCGCGAAACCCAGGCCCACAGGCGCTTTCTTGCCAAAATGCGGGTAATCCCCGCCGGAAATCAGCTGTGTAATAGGCTTGGTATGACAATCCACGGAATACAAATAGCCCTTCTCATCATATGCATAGCCAAACGGATTCACCCGTCCGAATGTAGTCTGCTCCACATGGCTTCCATCCATTCTCACCCGGAAAGTATTCCCGGAGGTCATCCGGATCGAATCTCCATCCGTACCCGCTACATTCGAAACATTGGAAAAGCCATGGCACACATGCAGCCAGCCGTCGTACCCGCGCATAAGGTTGTTCACCATCCCGTGGGTATCCTTATGCCCGAAACCTCCGAGCAACACTTCTCTGCTATCAGCCTTGCCGTCGTTATTGTTGTCCTTGAAATGATATAGATTGGGAATACTGTACCCGATGGCACCGTCGGCGACAGGCATAATGCCGATCGGGATATTGAGATTATCGTCGAAATGCGTAAAAGTCTCCGCCCGGCCGTCGCCGTTCTTGTCTTCGAGAATGGTAATGCGGTCCTTCCCATCGCTTTCGCCGGCTGCTACCGGGTATTCCGATGATTGCGTGACCCACAATCGGCCGCGATCATCGAATTCCATATTCATCGGCTTGGTAATGTCTGGCTCCGAAGCAAAAAGCGTTACTTCGAACCCTTCGGGCAGCTCAAAACTGAGACGTTCCTCCTCCGGTGTTTTGAAGCCGGTCGTCCTGATATGTTCCGCGTAAATATCTGTCCCGGTTTGCTGCGGCGCATTGGCAACCGTTACATTCTGCCCGGACTTGTTTTGGGGAGGTTTACAACTTTGGGTATTAACCAATAGGGAGGCTGTCAGCAAAACCACACCGGTTTTGACAGTACTTCGAAAAGGCACCATGCGATTAAAGAGGGATAAGCGGGTTAGGAATTTCTGAATAAATACTGTAATTAAACTCAGAACACCGCCTATTTTACTATCGCAACAAGGATTAATATTAGAAGCCGGGCCATAATGCGCGTAACAGCCGCATCATGGCCCGAAGGAAAGAATCTTAGTACTTTACAAAATGTGTTCGCTCTGAAGAACCGTCGCGGTATTCTACCTGTAAAATGTAGCTTCCCGGTTTAAACCCCGTCAGCGACACATGTTTAGCATTCGAACCGGTCGCCGACAGGCGCTCCGTTTCTACGCCGCCCCCGGCATTCAGTATCTTCACTTTCGCTACTTTCGACCAGTCTTTCACATCCATTTCAAGCCGGTCTGCTGCCGGGTTGGGAAAAATAGCCAGCGCATTCCCGTTCCATGACACCATTCTGATCTGGCTGAAAGCGAAGCTACCGTCGCGATCAACCATTTTGAGCCGGTAATAGTTGTTACCTCCTATCGGATCACCATCCTGATATTCATAGCTTACCTGGCCCCTGTTGTCCCCTGCCGACTGCACGCGCCCCAGCGATTTCCAGTCTTTTGCATTATGGCTCCGCTGAATTTCAAAAAAATCGCTGTTTGTTTCCACAGATGTCTTCCAGCTCAACTGTATGCCCTTTTCCTTTTTCCAAGCGTCGAACCCAACAAGTGTCACGGGCAAAACGCTTTGCGCATTCACGAGCGTTAGCAACCGGATGTCCAGGTCGGCCACATCCTTGGAAACAAAATGCAGCCCGAGATCCCGGTTACTTCCGGTCATGGTCACAAATCCCGCCTCATCCGACCATGAATTCGCCAGTTCCAGCAGCGATTCCGTATTGCCATTCAGCTCCGTCGGGTCGTAAATCACGCCGAGATTACCGTGGAAATTGATCGGGTTATTAAAAACATACTTCTTATTGATACTCGCATTGGGGTTTCCCGGCACAGGGGTATGCTCAACTGTGAGGGAATAATTGTTGCCGAGATTCAGGTCTGCCGTGGGGTTTAATACCAGGCTGTCCATCGACAATATTGTTCCGGTTTTCACATACATACTATTTCCCGTGACGATCTGTGACTTAGCCTGCACGGCACAAAAGACAAGCAACAGGCTTGTGATAAGTTTATTTCTTTTCATATCTCTTCATGATTAAATCTGATTGGAATGTCTTCATATCTTTTCGACAGAAGTACTTTTCTCCTCTTTCGCGTCGCTGAATCAGGCCCGTTGCCGGCGAGCTGCATCTTGATTTTTTCAACTTCCAGGAGCAATGCCCTGTTCTTTTCCCGCAACTGTTGCGTCCTTCTCACCAATGCCTGAACAGCTATCAGGTTTACACCTTCCAGATCGGCCTGATTGATCGTCGTGTCGGTACCAATCGTGCCGTAACCGTCATGCCCGAACGCCTCAAAGAAATCCTGAGCCATCGGGCCGTAATGCCTGAAATATTTCGGGTCCTGTCCCTTGTAGTTCCAGGATGAAAGCGTCATCCTTCCGATCTTTTCCAGAAACGCTTCGCCGTCGACCGGACTGAAATTCTCTTTCTTGTTTACATCAGACATTACTTGCCAGGAGTTCCCTCCTGGTGCCAGACTGACGCCTACATTGAGCGAACTGTTGGTGAAGAACTGGTATCCCCCCGAAAACCGCATCGAAATCTGATTGTCGGCAGAACTAGCCAATTGCAGGTTTTTGGTATTATCACCAAATACAAAGGCGCCTGGCTTACCATTGGTAGAAACCAACGTCCCTAACGCCAGTGAGTTTGCCCCGCTGGCTATGGCGGACTCGCCATGCGCAAACGTACAAAATGCGCTGGCTTGCGAGCTGGCCCCGCTTGCAAATGAGGCCGTTCCTGAGGCGAGTGTCTTCAATCCAAAAGCAGATGCGCCCAATCCGGTGGCAAAGGCCTCGAAGCCGGATGCAAACGAGTATTTGCCGACAACCTGCGGATCAAAACCGCCATTTCCAACGCGCTCACCAATAGACCGGAATGCGCCTTTATCATGAAACCATTTCATTTTGAATTCCACCGGATCTGGAAAACCCGGATCGTAAAACGGATTATTATCCGGCGCCAACTGGGGCGTGCTTGACATTACGGAGCCATCGTGCACGTGCAACATCGCCTGCGGTTGCGTGGTACCAATGCCTACCTGTGCTTGCGATGGCAAATACATCAGCGATAAGGCCGATGCAAACAAGGTCCTTCTTTTAATTAAAACTGATAAAGGGGATACAAATCGACTGCTAAAACTAATCCTCATAGTGTGATCTACATTTAAATACCTAAGCAATTCACTTTCATTCGCCGGCCAACAGCGTCTCTATCTTTGCATGTCGAAAACCCACATGCCTCGACATTCTTTTGCGAAGCACCGAAACCTCCCGTTCGAGATCGTCGTTTATTTTTTGAAGCTCGTCCGTCTCCTCAACCAGCGCCTGTATCGCAATCAGCGTAACACCGTCCATATCTGCTTGATTGATTGTCGTGTCCGCACCGATCGTACCATATTGATCATGACCAAACGCTTTGAAAAAATCCTGAGCCATCGGGCCATAATGCCGGAAAGTCTTTGGATCCTGCCCTTTGTAATTCCAGGAAGAAAGTGGCATTTCTTCCATTTTTCGCAAAAATTGCTGCCCATCGACCGCAGCAAGGTTCTCCTTTTTCGAAGCATCGGAAACCACATTCCATGCATTGGCGCCGGCGGGTAGCGCCACGCCTGAAGTCTGCAGGTTATTTGTATAAAACCGATAGCCTCCTTCAAACAACATCCTGAATTGGTGGTTGCTGGTACTTTGAAAGTTGAAAGTGCTATGTCCCATAATGAGGGCACCTGTCAAAGAATTGTTTTCCAAATGAGTCCCCACCGCGATGCAATTAGGGCCACTCGACATTGACATGTAGCCTTGCACAAACGAAAAATTATAGCCGGCAATCGTACCCTGTCCACTGGCAAATGCCCCAAAGCCTCCCGCACTGGCTCTCATACCTCTCGCGGAAGCCCCAAGCCCGGTTGCCAAAACATCAAAACCCGAAGCAAAGGAAAATTTGCCAACGGATGCCGGTTGAAGCGTCGTAGAGTATATGCCAGCGCCCAGAGCGCGAAAGGCGCCTTTCTCCGGTATCCATTTAAATGCATGATGCACCGGGTCGTCGTCAAAGTTCGCGAGATCGTAAAACGGGCTTTCTTGGGGAGGTAATGTAGGCGTTTGCGCGAGGAACGTCCCGTCGTATACGTGCAATCTTGCTTTCGGGAGGTTCGTTCCGATACCCAGCTGCGCAAAAGTCATACTGCACCCCATCGCATACGCAAACCCCGCCCTAATGAATTTTAATAGCAGTTTTTTCATCGATTTGATCTGTTCGGGTGCATATTATCTCTTGCCAACAAGCTCACGTCTGTTCTTCCGCCTCAATGCAGATTGGGCATCGGCAAGTTGCGCCTTGATCGTCGCGATTTCTGCTAGCAGATCACTATTCATTTGCTCCATTTTCCTGACCAAAGCCTGAATGGCAATCAGATTCACCCCATCAAAATCCGCCTGATTAATCGTCGTATCCGTCCCGATTGTGCCATACACATCCTGACCAAATGCCTTGTAGAAGTCCTGCGCCATCGGCCCGTAATGCCGGAATGCCTTCGGATCCTGACCTTTGTAGTTCCAGGATGTCAGGTTCATTTTGCTGATCTTTTGGAGGAAGTCTTCGCCATTGACCGGAGCGAAGTTTTCTT
>CAMLNK010000002.1 GCA_946481035.1 uncultured Dyadobacter sp.
GACCCGGCGAAGTTGGCGCCCGGGTTCGGTTTGGCTTCGAGGCTTACCTGCATGCTCTCGTCCATGTAATTACGGATGTAAATGCGCGAGATCTGACTGTCTTTCCACTCATTCTGCCATTTCGCGACAAATCCATCCATATCGAAAGTGCCGTCCATGGGCTTGTAGGTATAATCTACCTTAATAGTCTTGTTGTATTGCAGGCTTTCGTACAGCTTGTCGGTGTCGCCATTGTAAAGCACCTTTGCAAAGGGCGTGAGCAGTACGAAATTCACGATCAGGACCACGCCCGTGACGGCAAATACCAACTGGAAGGGGAAACCGATTACGCCCAGCACGGTGTGCATATCGGTCCAGACCGTCTTCCATTTGCTCATCGGCCTGAAAAGGAAAAAGTTGGATTTGATCTTATCCCAATGCAGGAGCAGGCCGGTAATCAATGCAAAAAGGAATAGAAAGGCCACGATACCTGCCACCAGATAGCCAAACGGCGTGCCAACATTAATGCCGACCTGATTGAGCTGCGCCAGGAAATGCAGGCGGTAAAGGAATTCGGCCATATCGTAGCTGTCCGAGTAATCCCCCGCCTTTTTATCCGCGAAATGGTAACGGAAATAGGCTGAATCATCATCGTCCCTCCTCCCCTTCCTCCGTCTTCCTTCCTCCCTTTTAGCTTTGGGCTTCGGTTTGCTGATGGTCGTGTCCTGGGAAGCCGTCATATCCACATAGCTACCCTGTCCCTGACGCAGCAGGTAGAAATTGAAGTTGCGGCCCCGGAGATTATAATGTTGCGAAAGCGAATCGAGCAGGTGGTTGTAAGGCGGATCGAACTGATGCCCGACTTCCGACCGGCCTTTTTGCCAGGCGGCGATATCGTCTTTGAAAAAAGAAAAAGACCCGGCGAAAAATATCACATACAACACCGCGGCAATGACGATACCGCTGATGGTATGGGTGTGAAAATAGATGTTATACTTCCTAGGATCCATGGTTAAGGTTGAATTTCAGTAGATAAGGCAGTGCAAACACGACAGTCAGGAGGATATAGAGGCCCCACACCCGCCAGACGTTCGTGGCGATAAAGGCATAAAGCAGCAGGAAGGCCCAAAGGATGTAGCCCGTAAAACAGGCGGTGATAATCACATTTTCCTTGGGCAGGAAAGCCGCAAAAAACAAATGCAGGCTCATCATGACGGCATATCCGCCGACACTTCCGGCGAGGATCTTGCTCAATCTTAGCCAGGGTGATTGGGTGAGATATTTCTTGTTGGCAGGCATAAAAAAAATCAGTTGATAGTAAGTTCGAGCGTCACTGCGCACAGGTAAAGAATCGCTATTCCCGCCGGGCCGAAGTAGCGGAACGGGAAAAACAGCACAGATACCGAGCCGGCCATCATCAGGATCACGACCGAAGCAAACAAGCCGCTCCCTACGCCGAGCAAACTGACACATAACCCGGTGGCAATCAGGAACAATGCACCCGCCACGCTACGGCTATGCAACGGGTTGGCGGCCAGGTAGGCCATTATCCCATTTTTATCGGGCCATGAAATGCGGGTCGATGTATTCATCCAGAACATGAACCCGAGAAGAAATAACAGACAAATAGTACTGAACATAAGGCTTGTTCAAAGACGTACCCGGCGAAGGAATGCGTCTTAGGCTATTGATTATGAGAAATTTGGAGTATATTATTTGTAATTAGTTTAAATAAACTTCACAAATATAGATCGAAACGCGGAAAATGGGTGCAAAAAATTACGTGATCGCGAAAAAAAATGTACGCGGGGTTACATAACGTGAAAGATCAAATCAATCTCCACCTTTTGTGCAGCGTACGTTACTATCACCAGAATTATAGAAACCTATGATCTATGTTATTTTGAGAATACAATGGCGCGAAGGAATTTTGCAGCAGGAATTATCATAATTATCAAAATGGAATACAGAACATTAGGAAGTACCGACCTGAAACTATCGGCAATCACTTATGGCGCATTTGCGATCGGGGGTACGATGTGGGGCGGGAATGAGAAGAAAGATTCGGTCGAAGCGATTCATGCTTCCCTGGATAATGGCGTTACTTCGCTGGACACGGCGCCGTTTTATGGTTTCGGGCTAAGTGAAGAGCTGATCGCCGAAGCGCTGAAAGGCAAAGACAGGACGAAAGTGCAGATCCTTACCAAATTCGGGCTCGTCTGGGACGGCAGCAACGGCGGAAAGGGAGCACATTTCTTTGATATCGAGGACAACGGCCGGAATCTTTCGGTTTACAAGTATTCTTCGAAGGCCAATATCATTAAGGAAGTGGAAGAAAGCCTCAAAAGGTTGAATACCGACTACATCGATCTGTTGCAGCAGCATTGGCCGGACATTACCACGCCGATCGACGAGACGATGGAAGCTATGGAAACGCTCATCCGGCAGGGGAAGATCCGTGCCGCGGGAGTATCAAACCATACCCTGGAATTGCTGAAAGAAGCCTCCAAAACGTTCGTTCCGGCCTCCGACCAGGTAGCGTACAGCATGCTGAACCGCGCAATCGAAGCCGACCTGGTCCCGTACACGGTCCACAACAACATCGGGATCGTCGTTTACAGTCCTATGGAAAGAGGTCTGCTGTCGGGCAAGTATTTTCAAAACGAGACTCTGAAAAGCGACGACCATCGCAATGGCTATTTCGGCCAGTTCGATCTTGAAAAGGTAAAAACATTGCTAAAAAACCTTGCGCCTCTCGCCGCGGAAAAGAACGCGACGCTCTCGCAACTGGTATTGCGCTGGACAACGCTTCAAAAAGGCATCACGGTGGTGCTCGCAGGCGCGCGCAATGCGGAACAGGCCATTTCCAATGCGCAGGCGATCGATATAGCGCTTTCGGTGGAGGAGTTGCAGGCGATTGATAGCTATTTGGTTGATTTTAAGCTGTAAGCTATAAGCTGTAAGCTGTAAGCTATAAGCTATATGCCGTAAGCCGTAAGCTGTAAGCCGTAAGCTTAATGCTTATAGCTTACGGCTTTTAGCATCCTCATCAAACCCGCAAAGTGCCGCGGAAACCTCTGGCTGCGTAATACGATTCGGCGCCATTGTGATAGTAGAAGACCGTATCATACCGGCGGTCGCAGAAGACAGCGCCGCCCAATTTCCGGATATCGGCAGGTGTTTTGATCCAGCTCGATGTTTTGAGGTCGAATTTGCCGAGCGTTTGCAAGTGGCGGTATTCTTCTTCGTCAAGGATTTCGATGCCCATTTCGGCGGCGATATCTAATGCGGTGTTTTCCGGCTTGTGTTCCTTTCTGAAATTCCAGGCGTCGCGATCGTAGCAGAGGCTCCGCCGGCCTTTGGGGCTTTCGGCCACGCAGTCGCAGAAAATATATTCGCCGGTCTTTTTGTCGACACCGATCACATCCGGTTCGCCGCCAGTCAGCTCCATTTGGTCGAGCGACCACAATTTTTCACTTTTTGCATTCAGCCTGGCCTCCACATCGGCCCATTTTATGCCTTCATGACGGTTTTTGTGTTTTTCAAAACGTGCTTTCAGTGTTTTAAACAATTCGTCGCGACCTTCCGCCGACAGTTCTCTTTTATCAATGGCCATAGTATTTTTTACTTTTAAATGAATTCACTAAAAACGTTAGTCGTTCAAACCTTTGCCATTCAGGATGCGCTCGATGTTTTTTTCGATGCGGAGCTGGCGGGTTTGGGATTGCTTGGAAGCAGTAAAATAGATAATATAAGCGCGCTGCCTTCCGGGCGTTAATGCATCGAAAGCCTTTTTCAATGCGGGAATTTCATCGAATGTGTTCAGTAATTCAGCGGGGGCAGGCAGCGATTTATCGACCTCCACCTTCAAACCCGATTGCTCTGCCTGAATGGCTTCGCGGATGTAAGCTTTAAGGACAGGCTCCAATGCAATGACGTCCTCGGCCGTTTCAAAACGGATCTGCCGGCCCACTTTCGTGTTTTCCCCGGTTTTGATCAGCACATTTTCCGGATCGCTCAGCAGATAACCTTTCATAAACAGCAGCGCACAATAGGCTTTGAAACCCTGAATGACCACAATATTGGTACCTTCAAACGAATAGCAAGGCTTTCCCCATTTGAACTCCTCCGTCAAACCGCAGTCCAGCGCGATCGTTCTCAACTGTTCTATCACTTCCCGCCATTGCCTGGCCTGAACCACATACGCATCGACTTTGGTATTCATGGTAACGTACATTTAGATTTGAACAGGAATCAGTTTTCTGCTGGCCGGCCGGAAATACCAGGATATCACCGTCAATACGAGCAGCAAAAGCGGCGGCGCCACCTCGCCGATCGGGTCGCCGAGCGCCATGTGCGAAACGATCGCGCCGGTCATGCAAAAGAAAAACCCGGCATACGCCCACTCTTTCAGAAGCGGGAAATTAGGAATAAGTACTGCCACCACACCGAGAATTTTCCAGGCACCGATCATTGTCAGCAGGTATTCGGGGTAACCCAGGTGCGCAAACATATCCACTTCTTCCTTCACTTTCAGGAGCTGCACAATGCCGGTCGACGTCACTCCGAGGGCAAGCCAGGCGGTAAAAATCCAGTAAATAATTCTGTTTCTCTTTTCCATGGTGGTTTATATTAATTGTTTGACAAATTTCTCCAACCGGTTGTGTGCCATATTGATGCCTGCGGCAAATGGCAGTTTCAGCATTTCCGCCCGATCCGCGGGCGATTTGTAAACGATCTGCATTGTAAGCTTGCTGGTTTCGTCGGTAAGCCTTTCGAACACGAGAAATTCCAGCTGCACCGGAAACGGCGTATTCTCCATTTGAAACGTCCGCGTGATCTTCTGCTCCGGCACAAACTCATGGATAACCCCGTTGGTCCTGAGCACCACATTGCCCTGCGGGTCCGACGTCTCGAATGCCCAGCTACCGTGGGGTTTGCTTTCGAGTTTCAGCACTTTGGTACCCATCCATTGCTCCACGATCTCGGGCTCCACGTACGCCCGGAAGAGCAGGTCCAGCGGCAGGTCAAACTCCCGCGTGATCACCAGGTCCTGTCGGCCGTCTTCCGCATTGATTTTGGTTTTCCGTTCCATGGTCTATTTTTTCGATTGATAGTTTTTCATAATGGATTCCAGCTTGTTGAACCGGTCATCCCACATTTGCCGGAAAGGCTCGATGAAGTCGGCGATCTCTTTCATTTTGTTGGGATTTAAGTGATAATAAATTTCCCGGCCGGTCTGCTCCTGTTTCAGCAACTCGCATTCGGTGAGTATTTGCAGGTGTTTGGAAACCGTAGGCCTGGCCGTGTCGAAGTTCGAGGCGATCGCCCCCGCCGTCAGGGATTGCGACGCCAGTAGTAGCAATATGGCCCTTCTGGTGGGGTCTGCTATGGCTTGAAATACATCTCGTCTCAGGTTCATTGCGTAGTTATTTGGCTACGAATTTATATGTAGTCATTTAACTACGCAAATTTTTTAGGATTTTTTTTTGAAAAAAAAGTGGATAAATGGCTTTTTGTGAGCGTATTGGGCGTTTATTACTGCCGCCTGTGCGGAGAGGGTTACCCTAATGATCACTTTTTAAAATACCGGTCCTGGGTGTATTTAGGCTGGTTCTTGTCCATGGTGCGCTCGAATTTTTCCGGCTCGTATTTCAATGGCAGGATCGTTTTCGCCGTGTAGGCAACGGTATCACCGGTTTGCTGCTGCCACTGGATCAGGAGTTTTTTCAAACTCTCTTCTTTTTGGCGGTATTCTGCCTTTCCCGACAGGTTTTCCAGCTCCAACGGATCTTTTTTGAGGTTGAAAAGCTGGGTATAGTCACGGTTCGGGTAGCGGATCAGCTTCCACTCGTCGTCCCGCACGGCCCGTATCAGATTCCGGTAAGCTGTAAAACTGCTCTCCCGGACGCTTTTTGCTTTCCCACTAATTACTTCCGAAAGGCTTTTGCCATCCACTGCGTCGGGTTTGGGAAGCCCAGCCGCAGAAGCCAGCGTCGGGAAAATGTCGTAGAGATACACGAGCGCATTGGATACCTGGTTTTGGGGAATACCCGGCCCGGTGATGATAAAAGGTACTTTCATGCTATGCTCGTACAGGCTTTGCTTGCCCAGCAATCCATGGCTGCCCACCGCCAACCCATTGTCGGCGGCATAAACGATGATCGTATTCTCATAAAGCCCCTTGTCTTTCAACGACTGAATAATGTCGCCCACGCGGGCATCCAGGTGCGTAATCAACCCGTAATAGTCTGATAACGTCGCCTGGACAATTTCCTTCGTTCGCGGCCAGGGAGCCAGGTTTTCGTCCCTTACCTGTGCCTCACCGTAGTCGAACGGATGCACAGGCATGAAGTTTCCAGGCAGCGGAATGTCCTTTTCGGGGTATTTGCCGATATAATCCTCGCGGGGCGAGCGCGGGTCGTGCGGGGCTGTATAGGCTATGTAGCAGAAGAACGGATTCGCCTTTTTGCCTTTCGCATATTCGTCGAGGTAAGAAAGCGCCGCGTCCGTGAAAATATCGGTAGAGAAACCCTTCGTCACAGGTTCGCCGAGTTTACCATTGTTCAAATCTCGTACAGGCACCTGATAATGGTCGCTCATGCCGCCGAGCATAATCGCTTTCCCCTTTTGGAAGGATGCTTCGAAGGTCTTTGCGCCATTATGCCATTTGCCCGTCCCGAAAGTTTCATAGCCGTTTTCGGCGAAATGCTGCGGCATGGTATGAACGCCGTCCAGGACGTCGTAAACGTGAAAAAGGCTTTTGCCACTCATGAGCATCGCCCGGCTGGGCGCGCAAATGGCCCCGTGATGCCCGCCCATCACGTAACAGTTCGCAAACCGTGTCCCCGACTTCGCCAACTGATCGATATTAGGCGTTTTCACCACCGGGTTGCCGGCTATCCCCAGGGCATCGGCGCGCTGGTCATCGGCGAAGATGAAAAGGATGTTGGGCTTTGCGGCGGGCTTAGGTGCCGAGCGCTTTTCGGGAAGGTATTGGAAAAAGAATGGTGCGGCCAGTAAAACAGCCCACAGCCGGCGCAAACTTGTAAAACTTTTCAAATCAGGTTTAATTAAGGTTATTCACTGCTCCCCACCGAAGTTCTGCACAAGGCTCGCATACGGTGCTTTTTTATGAAGATAAGGTTCCGGCGACAGCCGGGCAGCACATCCCAGGTAAGTATACAAGGGATTCATCAGGTTGTTACGGTGCGGTGTCGAGGCCATCCATTGTTCCACCACGAACCTTGCATATGCAGCATAAGTGAACGGAAAGCACTGTTTGTGATCGCTTTCATTTAGAAACTCATATTGATTCTGGCGGCGGTCCCATCGGGCAATCATAAAATCACCGCTGACAAGTGTTTGATATTTCCCGATATTTTCACCGACCCGTTTAAATCTTTTGGTATACAATTCCACGCGCCGCTGAGCCGTGCGTTCGTAAGGACTATATGGATTGGTATGGTTGAAAAACATGCGGTACACCATAGAAGTGGCATGTCCGGAAGAGGCCAGATATAAACCCGGGTCATATTGAAATGGCGGCAAACCGTATTTCCGCCTCACTTCATTGCTTGCATGAAAAACAGCCGCATCCAGAAACAGTGTGTCCGGATTTTGCAAAGGGATCATTTCATTTGATTTTGGTAATGCAAAAAAACGGCTATCCTCCACCGCATAATATTGATTTCTGTTCAGGTCCAAACCTAAATGTGAATACAAATAGAGGGCAAAAATGATCAGGGTTTCCATGGCGTTGCAAAATGAATTCAATCATTTAGAACAATATGCATGAAAAATAATAATAAAATAATATTTTAAAAACTTTGCGGTGTAGTTATGCCTTTGTTGACTGCATTTATAAAAACAAATTCATCGAACATGCCAATCAGAATCGGTTTGCTCCTTACCTGGCTTTTCTTTCATCTTCATGTTCATGCGCAGGTGCAGGCTGTTGAACAGCAATTTACAGTCGCCCAGGACGGAAGCGGCGATTTCAGGACAATCCAGGAGGCCGTGAATGCCGTCCGTGACCATTCGCAAATTCGGGCCACGATCAGTGTCAAAAACGGGACCTACCGGGAAAAACTCGTGATACCAGCCTGGAAAAAGAACATTACGCTGATCGGCGAGAGCGCTGAGCATACCATTATTACCAACAACGACTTCTCCGGCAAGGATTTCCCTCAACGAGATTTTACGGGCAATGCCAAATTCAGCACCTATACCTCATACACGGTACTCGTGCAAGCAAACGACTGCACGCTGCAAAACCTTACCATCGAAAACACTGCCGGGCGCGTCGGCCAGGCAGTTGCGTTGGCCACCGAGGGCGACCGGATCGAAGTTTACAATTGCCGCATTCTGGGCAACCAGGACACTTTGTACACATCCAAAGACGGCAGGAATTTTTATAAAGATTGCGTCATTACCGGCACAACCGATTTTATTTTCGGTGAAGCGACGGTTGTTTTTCAGAATTGCATTATTCAAAGCCTCGCCAACTCTTACATTACCGCAGCCTCCACCACGCGGGAGCAAGCGTACGGCTACGTGTTTTTCAATTGCAAATTGACAGCCAACGAAGAAGCGACAAAAGTATACCTCGGCCGACCGTGGCGGCCATTTGCCAAAACCGTTTTCATTGATACTGAAATGGGCGGGCACATCGTGAAAGAAGGTTGGGACCCGTGGAAGGGCGATAATATGTTTCCCGAGAAGGAGAAAACCGTTTTCTATGCAGAATACAACAGCACAGGGGCCGGCGCCAATGCGGGCGCAAGAGTGGCGTGGTCGAAGCAGCTTACCGTGCAGGAAAAGGAAAAGTACACACTCGAAAACATCCTTTCTGGCTGGGTTCCGGGTAAAAAACTGCGCTTGCAGCCCTCCGGCATATCCGATACCAGCTTCTCGGTGAAAGGCTCCTACCAGCACGAAATCGCCAGCCATCCGAACATCCGCATCGCCGATTCCACCCTGCCCGCGTCTGTTCAACTAATCCGGAACATCCCCTACCGCACCACGCCCACCGGGAAAAAGCTGCTTCTGGATGTCTACAAACCCAAAAAAAGGGTAAAAACTTTGCTGCCCGCCATACTGATGGTGCACGGAGGCGGCTGGCGCTCGGGCGACCGCACGCACAACAACACGCTCGCACGCAAGCTCGCAGCCAATGGATACGTTTGCATCACAGCCGATTACAGTCTTTCCACCCACGCCCTCTACCCCGCCGCGGTGCATGACCTGAAAGCCGCCGTGCGCTGGATACGAGCCAGCGGAAACGAATTTGGCATCGATACGGCCCGCATTGCAGTCTTGGGCTTTTCTGCCGGCGGGGAGCTGGCCGCATTCATCGGGGCTACGAACGGAAATCCCAAATTTGAAGGCATAACCGGCAAAAATGAGGGAGCAAGCACCGTGCAGGCCGTAATCGATATCGACGGCACACTCGCATTCATCCACCCCGAGTCGGGCGAAGGCAACGATTCCAAATCCATTTCAGCGGCCACCTATTGGTTTGGTTATCCCAAAGCCGAGCGCCCCGACCTTTGGAACGAGGCTTCCCCGCTTACGCACGTAAGCGCGCAAACACCGCCTTTCCTGTTTATCAACAGCTCAGTAGATCGCATGCACGCGGGAAGGACGGATTTTATCCAAAAACTGAGCACATTCGGCACGTACAGCGAAGTGAAGACCTTTGCCGATGCGCCGCATACATTCATGTTCTTCGATCCGTGGTTTGAGCCTACGCTTACAACGGTGTCGGGTTTCCTGCAAAAAGTTTTTTCAAATAAAGGCGTTACCGCCCGGAAATAGCCAGGTGAATAGCCTGCATTAAGGCTGTGCCAGTTTCATGATCTTTCCTGTGCCGTGGTTGCAGATATAAAGTTCATGGGACTGGTCGGTGCCAAAAGCTGAAATTTGCCCTACCCCTTCCGCAATGATGCTGTTTCGCACCGCTTTGCCATTTTGGGTTTCGAGCGCAAAAAGCCGGCCGCTCACGTAATCGCCAAACACGTATTTGCCTGTAAGCGATGGTACCGACTTGCCGCGGTACACAAAACCGCCCGTAACAGAATGCTCGCCATTGGCCTGCGGCAGATCGAGCACGGGGTCAATAAGCCCTTCGGCTCCGCAATCGCGCTTGGGATTATAGCAGTCGATACTTTCCTTTAACCGCCAGCCATAGTTACCGCCTTTCACGATAATATTGATCTCCTCCCGCTTGTTTTGTCCCACATCCCCTGCCCAGAGCGTGTTGGTTGCATCATCGAAGCTGATCCGCCACGGGTTCCGAAGGCCGTAGGCGTAAATTTCCTCCCTGTGTCCCTCTTTGTTCCCCGCAAAGGGGTTATCAGCCGGGATTCCGTAATTTCCTTTGCCTTTACTGTTCACATCCACTCTCAGAATTTTACCCAGCCAGGCGCTCTTATTCTGGCCGTTGTTGCTCGGGTCGCCCCAGCTGCCGCCATCCCCGGTCGAGACGTAGAGGTAACCATCTTTGCCGAATTTCACCGCGCCTCCATTATGGTTGTCAAAGGGCTGATCAAATGTAAAGAGCACCGTCGCGCTGGCCGGATCGGCCCGGTTGGGATCGCCGGCGCTTACTTTATAGCGGACAATCGCCGTTTCGAGCTTACCGGAAACTTTGGTAGTATAGTTAAGGAAAAAATAGCCATTGGTTTTATAATCCGGGTGAAAAGCGAGCCCCAATAGTCCTGCCTCGCCACCATAACTCACCAGCTTTTTGATATCCAGAAATACCGTCGAAGACGAAGTCGTCGGGGCGTTTTCAAAAACGCGGATCGTCCCTTCCTGTTCCAGTACAAAAAGGCGATTGGTACCGTCGTTTGCATGCGTGAGGTCAACGGGGAGGTCGAAATGCAGTTTTGGGAAAGCCTCCACCACCTTCACCGCCGCCGTATCCGGGCGCGGCCCATGCGGCCTCGATGCATTGGAGGTTATTAACAGCGCAAGCCCTGCGAGGCCGCTTATGATGAAACGTTTCATGGCGAATCAGTTTTTGGGGTTAGCAAAATGGCAGCCAACCGGCTGCCCGCATTACAAGTCAGGTGCATTTCGGATTTACTCCCGGGACGCCGGAACCGAGCCCGGGCAATGTGCTGAGTATTTGAACTTTCAAAAAGTTTTGAAAGTTCAAATACATTACTACCTTTGAAAAATGGAACTCGAAGAAGCGAAACGGAAATTTATCGAATCATGGGGCAAACTGGGCTCTGAATGGGGTATCAACCGCACCATGGCGCAGGTGCATGCATTACTGCTGATTTCCCCCGACCCGCTTACTACTGAGGAAATTATGGAAACGCTGAGCATTTCGCGGGGCAATGCCAACATGACCCTCCGCGACCTGATTGGCTGGGGGCTAATCGAAAAACAGCACAAACCCGGCGAGCGAAAGGAATATTTCTTTGCCGACAAGGACGTGTGGAACATCGCCAAGCAAGTGGCCAAAGAGCGCCGCAAACGCGAACTCGAACCGGTTATCAAGGTACTCGACGAACTTTCGAAAGTTACCGGCGACGCCAGCGACCCCGAATTTGCCACATTCAACAAGTCGGTGACGGACATCAACAAACTGGCCAAGAACGTTGATAAAACCCTCGAAACCATGCTTGGAGCGGAAGAGAGCTGGTTTTGGGGTGGTATTTTCAAATTGTTCAAATAATATTTTTTTGAATCAAACTTTCATTTTTTTCTGAAAATTCAAAATATACTATAAAAATGAAAACGCTACATAATCACATCATTCTTTACGATGCCGACTGCCCTATGTGCAACCTGTACACCGGCGCCTTCGTGAGAAATGGCCTGCTGGATGCCGGCGGCCGGGAGGCGTATCAGCAATACACCGGCGCAGCCTGCCGCAATCTCGACTGGCAGCGGGCCGTCAACGAAATAGCGCTGATAAACCGGGATACCGGGGAAATCACTTACGGCATCGAAAGCCTACTGAGAGTTTGCGGAAATGCGATGCCGTGGGTAGCACCGTTATTCCGTTGGAAGCCGTGTTTGTGGCTCGCCGCCAAAGCCTATGCATTTATTTCCTACAACCGCCGCGTGATCGTGCCTGCCCAGGCTCCTGAAAACCGGTTTGGGTATCAGCCGTCTTTCAATTTAAAATATCGCATTGCGTGGATCATATTGGGTTGGGTAGTTACGTCGCTCGTCTTGGCTACCTACCCCTCGTTGATTGGTGGAAATACGTCCGGCGAGATGTTGGTGCGGGAATTTGCTGTCTGTGCCGGGCATATTTTAGTCCAAAGTTTCGTGCTTATACTGTGCCAAAAGAATAAAATGTGGGACTATCTGGGTAATCTGACGACGATCTCACTCGCGGGCTCACTCGCTCTTTTTTTGATCACTATTACCTGTGTGCGGCTCAATATTAGCTGGTACATTGGCTGGACGGGCGTTTTACTCGTCCCTGTCCTGATGATCCGGGAGCATATACGGCGGTCGAGGCTGCTTGGAACGGGTTACTGGCCCACGATTACGTGGATTTTGTACCGGGTCATCGTTCTTGCAGTTTTAATCCAGCTCATGTCCTGATCATAGCCACTAAACCTCGGCATTCCGCAACTTCTGTTTCAGCATACCTGCCGCTTTGGTATAACCTCCTTCTCCCCCATCGACGAAGTGGATATGCCCGTCTTGAAGGTCGTGGACGTAGCACGACATTACGGATTCGCCGCTTACATGCAGTCCGTAATGGATCTCCCGGGCTGCTTCCATACCATCGAGGGCCTTTTGCAGTTGTTCGCGCTGCTGCGGCGTGCCGGTGATCACCGTGTTGATCTTCCCGTCGATCACGAGCGTGTCCGACATTTCGACCAGGCTGTGCAGGTAGTTCCTTCCGTGTGACGTCCGGAAATATACGTAGCCGAAAAGCCAGGCGATCCATGACGCCGCGAGGCGCAGGACGTTGATGCGCCCGTTTCTGACCAGCATTTCCATCTCCATTTTTTTAAAAGTGGTTTTCCAGATCAGCCTGGGCACCGAAATAGGCTGCCGACGCGGGAAAGGGCCATAAATGCCGTCGACGTGCTCCATTACTTTGGCAAACAATGCAGCCTGCTTTTTTCCGGCCGGAGCAGACACCAGCAGCGTCACGACCTCCTGGTTCAGCTCGGGCGGACCGATTTTATCCCAACGGCATTGCATTCCGCTGAGATCGAGCGCATCCTCCGGTGCCGGCTCGTAATCGAAACGGAAATGCTCGCTTTTTATCAGTTTTTCAGCGCAATGCAGCCCATCGCCCAATACTACGGGAATAGAGAACGCGCCGGTCACTTTCAGTTTGCTGACTTTCAGTTCAAAACTCTGCGCATAAATATCACTGACCGCCACAATACCGATGCGAAGGTCGAGCCCGAAATTCTCGCTGGTATTCTTCCTGAAAACAGCCAGCGCGCGCATGGCCTCGTCGGCAATCACGGGTGGGACAATGATCGTCGCGCCATCCCCCCCAAAAAAGAACGGGACTGTTATACCTGCCCTGAATGCGATGTTGAGCACGCTCACGATGCTGCCCGTCGCGATCAGGTTCACCGTCTCGTGCATCCCCTCGGCAACGGCGCTCGTCGAGTTCTTAAGGTCAGTGATGACCACATGCCACGATTCCGGCACATTGTAAAAGAGATGATCTTCCGTAAGCAGCTCGCCCAGCGAAATATGGTTAGCGGGCAAACGCGAATAAAACTGTTCGTTTCGGGCCAGCGACATGACAGTAGGCTAAGTTCAAGGTTAAAAGTCGTATTCAGGGTGACGCACTGCACTCATTCTGTTATGGAATTTAAAGCTATTTTCGCAAATAATTACCCGGCAGAAAATCGATAATCCTGTCAAGTTTTTGTTTTTTGCAGATTGAAATTGAATGCCTGCCGCGTTCCCGGCCCGCCCGACAATGCTCCGCGATGGCCCCGATTAACCCGAAACCTGCGTTTTCTGAATGCTTCGACCAACTTTTTATCATCTTACACTCCTGTTCTTCCTGTTTCAAACGGCCTGGGCGATGGCTCAAACCAAGCCCGCGGGTAGCAAAGCCTGGCTGAAAGAATACAATGAATACCACGAATATGACGATGTCTACGTCGTGAAAAAAGTAAGCGTCCCATGCCGGTCCTACGAGACGTTCATTACCGACAAAAATGGCCGGAAGCTCACGCCGGCTTACCGCGACATCGGCGACTTTGCCGAGGGAGTTGCCGAGTTTGTACCCATGGGACTGAATGCGGAAGGGCACGGCCTGCATGGTTTCATCGACAAGCGCGGGAAGATCGTGATTGAACCTAAATATACCTCCACGGACAAGTTCCGCGATGGTAAAACCTGGGTTATATATCCTTCGGGCAAACATTACGGGCTTTCCTATATTGATCTCACCGGAAAAGAGCTGTACAGAATACCCATTCAATATTATACCAAAGATTACCTGATCAAGGATTCGGATATCGATTTCCTCTGCAACCATGATACGAAGGAGGATGTTTTGTGGTGGATCCAACGACCTACGGATTTCTGGACGCTGAACTTCAATTTCAGCCGCTTTATCGAGAAAGAAATCAAAGCCTCGAAATTTATTTATCATTTCAATTACAAAGGCAAATTCGGCATTATCGATAAGAATATGATGCTGAAAGTGCCGGTAACGCTCGACGATATTGATCCGGATTACAAATATTCCGGCCAGGGAATGGAACGCGTGCAGTATGGCGATAAGTACGGTTATATCAGCCCATTCACCGGCGATCTCATTGTTCCATTCGAATACACCGACACCCGCAAGCCTACCAATGGTTTATTTTGGGTCAAAAAGAACGGAAAATGGGGCTGCATCGATAAAACAGGCAAGCTTCGCATTCAACATTTGTACGACGAAGCCACCGGTTTCACAGCCGAGAACCGTTCTGCAGTGGCTATTAATGGTAAGTTCGGGCATATTGATAAATCGGGTAAAGTGCGCACGCCCTTGAAATATGATTTTGCATCGTATTACAACCACGGTATTTCGATGATCCGCATTGATGATAAGTATGGTTATATGGATACCACCGGCCATTTCATTACCAAAATCATTTACGACGAAGCCCTGCCTTTCGACCGTGTAACCACTACTGTTGAACGCTTATGGCTCCGTTTTGAGCTTTCACTCGATGGTAAGGAAAAGTTCATAGGTTTTTCTTACAAATTGAATGCAGTGTTTATCATTATAGGTGTGCTTATTTTTATCTGGCTGAATAACCTACTTTATCAAAGGGTGCTGAAGAATACAAAGAAATGATCGCCCGATTACGTTTTCGTTAATGCCGCAATGCGTTTACGGATCGCCTGCTGATCGGCAGCGGTTCGGGCCAGTTGCAAGGCATTTTCCAGGTTTTTGAATGCCTTCTCCGGGTCGATACCGTCATAAAGCTCACCTAGCAATGCGAAATAAAAGTGGTTATCTTCCAGCGCCAATGCTTCCGTTTCGCTGATTGCCGCCGCTTTTCCTTTCACTTTGGACAATGCAAACAATCGGTTGAGCGCCGCAACCGGTGAATAATGGAGTTTCAGCAGTTGATCATAGAAAAACACAATGCTGCTCCATTTCTCCGGGCTGTCCTCTTTTTGCGTGTGCCAGTACGCAATGCCCGCTTCGAGATGGTACCGCGAGACCGTTTCGCCCTTACTTGCGGATTGCAGGAAAACCGCCCCGTTCCTGATTAAATCGGTATTCCAAAGGCTCGTATCCTGCTCTGGGTATAGCACCAGGCAGCCCGAAGCGTCCGTGCGGGCATCGAAACGCGAGGCGTGAAAACACATCATCGCCAGCAGCGCGCAGACCTGCGGCTTGTTGGTAGCATCGTTTTCGACCAGCATCGTGCAAAGCCGCATCGCCTCCATGCAAACATCCTTCCGGAGCGTTTGGTCCTGGCTTACAGAATAGTACCCCTCATTGAAAAGCAGGTAAATCGTCGCCAGCACAGTTTCCAGCCGCGCGTCCATTTCCGCCGGACCCGGCATTTCTATGCGAATACCCGCATCTCTGAGCCGTTCCTTTGCTCGTGTCAGCCGTTTGTTGATTACATCTTTGGTTGTTAAAAACGCATCCGCGATCTCCTGAATACCAAATCCGCAAAGGACCCGCAGCGCCAGCCCAACCTGGGATTCTTCCGGCAAGGCCGGATGGCACACCGCGAATATCATTTGTAACTGGCTGTCGGTGATATATTCCGGGGTAAGGTCAATATCAAATGCCACATCCGTTTCGTAGCTGGCCTGTATTTCAGGTAAAACCCGCGATTCATAAATCGAATGCCGGTGCAGGTAATTTTTTGCCTTGTTTTTCGCCGTATTGTACAGCCAGCCAGTCGGATTAGGCGGCGGCCCTTCGATGCCCCAGGCCTGCGTAGCGACAAGGAAGGTTTCACTCGCAATATCCTCGGCCACAGCTATTTCCTTAAACCCGAAATGCC
Source organism: uncultured Dyadobacter sp. (assembly GCA_946481035.1). Next base: position 16,461 of record CAMLNK010000002.1, read on the forward strand.
GGCAGAGTACCGAAACAATCTTACGGTACTCTGTCCGGAACAAATGCGGGATCAGCGGCTCACTGTTCATGCACCGACACGATTTTCCGCACTTCCACGCTGTTACCATCTCCATTCAGGATCGGGCATTGCGCCGCAAGCCGTACCGCATCATCGAAACTGTCCGCGCGGACCACGATAAATCCTGCCAGCGATTCCTTCGTTTCGGCATAAGGTCCGTCCGTTACCACATTCCTGGGTTTCAGCACCTTCCCTTCCGTTGAAAGCCCCTTCCCTCCGGCAAATTTCCCCTCGGCCACAATGCCGCTTACCCAGCTATGGTATTGCTTCATATATTCCTGCATTTGCTCGGGAGAAGGCTGCGCCTCTTTTGTCAGCAAATCGAGGCGCATTAGAATAAGGTATTCTTCCATGGTGATTCAAATTTGACCTTGAAAAATAAATATTTTTATAAACTATTGGATATTACCCTAAAAAAGCCACTTGATTCGTAACGAAACAAGTCTTAACTTTAAACCGTAATACACACATTATCTAATGCAAGAATTTCACCTCCGCATGCAGCTGGCAGCGCTTCGGCAATATCTTCGTGATCGTCAGGATTCAATGACACAAAAGGAATTAGATGAGGTGCTGGACCTTATAGCACTGATTCAAAAGGCATTAAACGAAGACATCAATAGTGCTAGTGATTAATCCAGACTCGAAATTATGACAACAGAAACAAACCAGTCGGAGCTAGAAAAGCTTTTAGCGGACAGCAAACAGGCGCTAAGAGACTACTGTGAATACAAGGGCATCCAATACCCTATGGATCAATGGGTTACCATTTCCGAATATTGCAAACGATTCAATATCCCAAACACACAGACGGTTACGAACTGGATTCAAAGGGGAATCGTGCCGAAGGAAAATGTTGTGACTATCCCCGAATACAACAATATCCGGCTTATTAAGGCTATTCCCTACCACAACACCCAGCCGCTCTGAGATGCAAATGCCTGTCAAACCGGTTCATAAGTCAGCAATACTACCCCGCTTTTGAATATCCGGTGGTCGATCAGTTTCAAATCCAGCTTGCTCGTAAGGCCCTGGAATGACGGCGTGCCTTCGCCGATGGCAACTGGATCGATCATGAACTGGTATTCGTCGATCAGGCGTGCTTCCGCGAGCTGGGCGATGATGCTGCCGCTGCCGAGGATAGTCATGACTTTGCCGGGGATAGCTTTAAGTTTTCGAACGGCTTCCACCAGGTCGGTTTTGATGAGCGTGGTGTTTTCCCAACCGGTGCTTTCGAGGGTGGTCGAAAAAACGATTTTTTCGGATTCATTCATACCCTTGGCAACTTCGGGCATGCTTTCGATGGCCATGGGCGTGGGCCAGAAACCCGCCATCATTTCATAGGTTACCCTCCCAAAAAGCAGCGTGGCTTTCGCTTCGAGGTTATCGGCGGCGAACCCGTTTTCTTCTTCGTCGTGCCGATGCCAGCTGATGTCGTCGTCCGGGCCTTTGAAATAACCGTTGAGCGTCGTGAAATTGTAAGCAATGAGCTTTCCCATAATGGTCTGTTTTGAGGTGAATACTGTTTCAATTACCCCCATTACAAACGGGATTCGGAAAACAGGACGAATGCATCGATATTTTTTTAACGAAGCAGATTCACAACGCCTTTATAACTCAAAAACGACCCATTGTTCAATTCTACCCTGATTTTGTAGGG
>CAMLNK010000003.1 GCA_946481035.1 uncultured Dyadobacter sp.
ACCACTACCAAAGAAGCCGTTGAACTCCTGATGAACGACGACGAAACGGAAGCGATCGTAATGATCGGTGAAATCGGCGGAAGCATGGAAGCAGACGCTGCTGCATATATTCGTTCAACCGGTAACAAAAAGCCTGTTGTTGGTTTCATCGCCGGCCAGACTGCTCCGAAAGGACGTCGTATGGGTCACGCGGGTGCGATCATCGGCGGCGCCGACGATACTGCGGAAGCAAAAATCAGAATTATGAAAGAGTCGGGCATCTTCGTTGCAGAATCACCTGCATTGATCGGCGAAACGATGCTCCTCGCACTTGGAAAGAAATAATCATTGCTAACTGACTTTGATCAAAGGGCTGGGGAAACCCAGCCTTTTTTGTACCGATGAAGTCCATATTTTCGGCTGTTTTTTGGGCTTTTTTTACGGCAGTAACCTTGTTGGGCTCACTGGCGCAGGGCGCGGCAAAAGTAGACCCGCCGGGCCAGTTCTTTCCGGTTTACAATTACCAGGACGACTGGCTTGTATATAATGAACAGTACAAGAACTACGTACCGTTCTCGCAGGGCGTTAATGAAAGCACACGCTTTGCAAGCCTCTATATTGATCTGGTCAAAAACAGGCGATATTCCCTTTTGGTACACTCCGAAAACGAGAGCTACCTTTTTCTGGAAGGCGCATTACAAAACCGGATCGCCGGAGGCAAATGGCAAGAGCTTAACCTCGACAGCCTGTATCGCCTTTACCGCAAGGACGAACTGCTGCTAACCATTTACGGCAGCCCCGGCATTAGCGACAAGGCTGTTATCCTCTGCAACAAGAAAAAGCGCACCGACTCCGAAAGCAACACACCGGCGCGCTCGGGGTTCATCAACATCAAGCCGATAACCTTTACGCCCTTCGGTACATTTGCAGGGATTGCGCTGGTCATTATACTGATATTGAATGCCTGGATCTTCAATCTGAACCCGCTTTCCTTTATCCGTTTAATAAATCCTATCGAGTTTTTCAACAACGACCCGCGCGACCAGCTTTCGAAGATCAACAAGCCGTACAGCAACACGGTAATCTTCTTTGTCGCCATCAGTTCGATGATGATGGGCTTCACGGTAATCTATTTGTCGATCAACCGGCTCAACCTGTTCTCTGTCAGTACAATATTGTCAGAAAAAACAACAACCATCCAAATCCTGGGCGACTTTTGCATTCTCTCGCTGATCTTCTTCCTGCTGGTGTATGCCAAGTACATCTTCATGGTCCTGGCGGGAAATATGCTCAATCTGGACAAGCAAGTCGACATTATTTTCATCAAAATAGTACAATCTTCGTACCTGTTTTATGCACTGGTGTTTCTGGCTATTTTTGGCTTGTACTCCAACCATATCAACTGGCTGGAAGCAAGCAGGCCGTACATCCTGCTTCCCTTTCTTTTTTTCTATATCGCCCGGTTTGTCGCGCTATATGTTGTAGCCAAGCCGGCCGGCTCGTTGATTAATCTCTATTTATTTTCTTACCTTTGTGTCATCGAAATAATCCCGCTCATTGTGAGTATGAAGTTTGCTTTATAGTCAGGAAACATGAGATGGGAATAAACTAATGAGGATTATACATGAGTGATACCATCAATTTTGATCAGGACAGGCTTAAAAAAGTAACCAGCCTTTTGGTAAGTCAATCCCGACCAGCAGACGAGAATTCACCTTATTATGAATTAGCCAGAAAGTATAATATCAAGGTTGATTTCCGCCCATTCATACAGGTTGACGGAGTTTCCTACAAAGACTTTCGCAAGCAAAAAGTTAACATCCTGGACCATACGGCCGTCATTTTCACAAGCCGTAACGCGATTGACCATTTCTTCCGTATTTGTAACGAAGGCCGGGTGGAAGTACCCGCTACTATGAAATATTTCTGTATTTCGGAGCAAACGGCCAATTACCTTCAGAAATACATTGTGATCCGCAAGAGAAAGATCTTCACGGGCACCAAAACTGCCGCCGAACTGATCGAGCTTATGCGTAAACACAAAAAGGAGAAGTTCCTTTATCCTTGTTCGGATGTCAGAAAGAACGACATTCCCGAATTTGCGGATACCGAGGAATTCCACTTCACGGAAGCGACTATGTATCAGACAGTTTCCGCGGATCTGTCGGACCTGGAAGATGTATATTACGACATCATCGCGTTTTTCAGCCCGTCGGGAATCAAGTCACTCTTTGACAACTTCCCGGATTTCAAGCAGAACAATACCCGCATTGCTGCATTTGGCCCTACTACCGCCAAAGCCGTAGAGGACGCCGGGCTCTTCCTGGACATCCAGGCCCCGCTGCCGAATGCCCCTTCGATGACCGGCGCACTCGACCTGTACATCCGCAAAGCGAACAACGTATAAACAGCTTTACAAAGGCACGAAAAGCCCCGGAAAAAATCCGGGGCTTTTTCATGTATATATCAATTTTTTTAAGCAATATGCGTTATCAATCTAAATCCGAAAGCATATCAGCGTGTTCCTTAAATCTATTCCTGCGGCATGACTTTGACTTTTACTATTCGAAGTACCAGATATATCCGGCTCTTTGCATTATTGCTTTTCCTGCCGCTCTGCGCCATTGCCCAGAAGGACGCGCAGTTTAGTTTGTTCTCGCTGAACCAGCTCTACCTCAACCCGGCAGCGGCCGGTTCCGACGGACTGACCAAGTTCCAGCTCACCCACAGAACGCAATACGCAGGCTACCAGAGCACTAACATTGACGACGCAGGCGGAGCACTTTCCACGCAGCTTTTTTCATTCAGTATGCCGGTCAAAAACTTCGGCATTGGTTTCTATGCATTGAACGACAAGAGCGGCCCAAGAACCGATCAGGACTTCAAACTCACTGCCGCATACCATATTCCATTGGGCGGGGGTAAATTGGGCGTAGGCCTTAGCGCCGGGCTCTTCCGGCAGGCGATCGACTACGGCAAGCTGCGCGCCCGCGACCCGGACGATCCTTTGATCCAGACCGGTACTATCGCCGAAATCAATCCCGATTTCTCAGTTGGAGCACGATATGAAAACGAAATATTCTACGCGGGCCTTTCGCTGAACCACTTTCTGAAACCGAAATACCAGTTGGGTTCCGAAACCGGTACCAACCCGCTGCCGCGTACCCTTTATTTCAATGCGGGAGTAAACCTGGAACTGGGTTATCTGCTCGATATACAGCCGATCGTTCTTGTGAAATCGGATATCAATACGGTTTCAGTGGAAGGCGGTGCGACACTTACCTATAACAAACGTTACTGGATTGGCGGTACCTACCGGCAACAGGATACGTACTTCATCATCATGGGTGGCATTTACCTGCTGGCCGATCAGTCGTTGCGGCTTTCGGGTGCATATGACATGGTCGTAGGCGGCAATAAAACCAAGTCGCCTTCTTCTTTCGAAGTAATGCTTTCATATGCCCTGCCTTCGCCGAAATTCGGCAAAAAGGCCCCTATCCGTACGCCGCGGTTCCGTTTCTAGCGAATTCGCCTAAACGCTATCGGATATAGTAATATTTTATCATCAAATTATTAAAAATCCAAGAATTGGATGTCAAATCGACGTTTTTTGCAAACCTCTTGGTAAGTCGTGTGAATCAGTTTGCGAAACTTTGATTTATATTTGTAAAATGTTCGGCTTCCATACCAATTGTATTATTCTTACGTTAAGTCGATAAACACCTGATTTAGTAATCGATCCGTGACGATTTCAGCACCGAAATCAAGCAGCACTCATTCTGACAGGCGTTCACATTTTGTTTTATTTCAAGTATACTAGATATCATTCGTTGACGTTTTTAGGCTAGCATTTTATTATCAAAATTTACAAAACCACTATGAATGTGAAAGTGTTCTATCGGGATGGAGTCAAAAGCCTGCTTCTGGTAGCCGCATTGATGCTCTTGCAAAGCTGCGGTTTTCTTAAGAGCAAGTTTGGCAAGGGAGGAAAAGAAGAAAGCGGTATTCAAAACGGTGAAATCACTGCAACTGCCCGTAAAGGATTCAAGCAGACTACACCAGCCGGAATGGTCGTGATCCCCTCAGGTTCTTTTGTGATGGGCCAGGCTGACGAAGACATCGCTTCCTCCATGAACAACATGAACCGCCGGGTGACCATCAGTTCGTTTTTTATGGATGACACTGAGATCACCAACAACGAATATCGTCAGTTCGTGAACGCATTGCTGGTTGACTCCGTATCCGTACTGGGTGAGGAAGAAATCATGGCCAAGTATTATCCCGATACAACCGTTTGGAAAAAAGACTTTGCCTATTCCAACGGAGATCCTTTCGTAGAATATTATTACCAACACCCGGGCTTCGACACCTACCCTGTGGTGGGAGTTAGCTGGATTGCGGCCACCTACTTCTCGGAATGGCGTACCAATCTGCTCCATGATTTCCAGAACAAGGAAGGCCAGTTCAACTCAACCGGTTTCCGTCTGCCAACCGAAGCAGAATGGGAATGGGCTGCTCGTGGCGGACGTGCTGTGGCCAAATATCCCTGGGGTAACCCTTATACCATGAATGCAAAAGGTTGCTTCCTGGCAAACTTTAAGCCGCAACGCGGAAATTACGATGCGGATGGCTACCCTTACACCGGCCCGGCCAATGCGTACAACCCGAACGACTTCGGACTTTATAACATGGCAGGTAACGTGGCGGAATGGACCTCAGATGCTTACACCGACAATGCCACGGCGATCGTATGGGATATGAACCCTAAATACAGTGACCCGAACGAGCCACGCAAAGTGGTAAAAGGCGGTTCATGGAAAGATATCGCTTATTATCTGCAAACCGGTACCCGTACTTTCGAGTTCGAAACCGAAACCCGCGCATTCATCGGTTTCCGTTGTGTAATGGATAATGTAAACGACCGTGGAGGCGCCCGTGCCCGTCGTCGCTAAAAAACACTTTCACATTCAAAGAAGCAGCGTTTTTACACTGCTTCTTTTTTACGATCTGACCGAATCAATCCAACACTTTACTTACTATAATTTTTTCACTGTAACCGATTTCAATTCACATGGCTAAGAGTAGCGGACCTAATTTTTTTTGGGATAAACTAGTACCAACAATATACAGTGCGGGTGCTGCCGTCGTAATTTTAGGAGCTTTGGCAAAAATTCAACACTGGGAGTTCGGTGGCCCTCTTTTGACCGCAGGTCTGGGAACCGAGGTTCTGATCTTTTTGCTTTATGCATTGCAAACTTTGACCCAGTCGACTGACAAGGATCCGGATTGGACCAGAGTTTACCCTGAACTTGCCGACGATTACAGCGGACCTGCTATCTCAAGAAGCTCAGCCCCTAGCAGCAATATCACTGCCAAACTGGATAACATGCTCGACAATGCTAAAATCTCCCCGGAGATTTTCGATAGTCTTGGCAAAGGTTTCAGAAACCTATCCGAAACCGTAGGCAAAATCACCGATCTTACAGACGCAACAGTTGCTACAAACGATTACGCAAGAAATGTAAAGACTGCTTCAACCGCGATCAGCGATATGAACAAGTCTTACGGTGTAGCGATCAACGCAATGTCTTCGATGGCTGACGCTACCAAAGATGCACAGTCGTACCGCGACCAGTTCCAGCTTATCACCAAAAACATGGGTGCATTGAACGCTGTGTACGAACTGGAATTGCAAGACACTACCAAACACCTGAAAGCCATGAACGCTTTCTACGGTAACCTGACGGCCGCTATGGAAAACATGGCTGACGCTACGAAAGAGTCACAAGTGTTCAAGAGCGAAATGGCGAGACTGACCAACAATATCTCTTCATTGAACGGCATTTACGGAAACATGCTGACCGCAATGCGTGGTGGCAATGCGTAACAGCGCTCTGGCGATGACTCTGTAATCCCGTTCGGGCTGCGGAGTCATTGTTGTTAGTTAAATAATTCGATCACTGAAACTGATTACACAACAATATGGCAGGTGGAAAAGAAACACCCCGTCAAAAGATGATTGGAATGATGTATCTGGTACTTACTGCGATGCTCGCATTGCAGGTAAGTTCAGCTATCATCGAAAAATTCATCCTACTGAACAATTCTTTGGAACTATCCTCCGGAGCAGCGAATAAAATCAATCAGGAAACTGTACTTAAAATCAAGGCCGCGGTTGAAAAATCAGGGAACCGTTCTGCTGACGTCGCCGTGATCAAGCAAGCTGACGAAGTCCGTAAGCTTTCATCGGACATGACCAACCAGCTGAATGCCCTCAAACAGGAGATCATTACCCGGGCCGGCGGCGGTTTGAATGAAGAAGGCGGTATCAAAAATCCTCAGGAAGAAGCCAAAGTAGCGGAATTGATGATTGGTGTGAGAAAAAATGGTAAAGCATACCAATTGAAGCAAACACTAAACTCATACACGGCATCGCTTAACAACTATTCTCCGAATAAATTTCCCGGACTCGCATTGGACGGTCGCGAAGATCCTGTTGCAAAGGGTAACAAAGATCAGCGTAACAAAGACTTTGCAGAGCTGAACTTCGAATCTACCCCCGTTGCAGCTGCACTGGCAGTATTGAGCCAGAAACAAACCGACATCCGTCGTATGGAAGGTGAAGTACTGAACTACCTTGCGAGCAAAGTGGGTGCTGCGGATATCAAATTCGACCGCGTACTCGCGATGGTAAGTGCCGATGCTAAAACGGTTGTAGCAGGTACCAAATTCAAAGGACAAATGTTCATTGCGGCATCAGCTTCGGGTATCACCCCCCGCATGAGCCTGAACGGATCACCTGTTAAAGTTGAAAACGGTGTGGGTATGATTGAATTTACCGCACAAGGTGGTGGCTATAATGCAGAAGGTCTTGCTAAAAGAGAACTTCGCGGACAGATCACCATCCCTACCCCATCCGGCAAAGACACAACTTATACGATGACCCAGGAATACTTCGTAGTGAAGCCTTCCTACCAGATCGAAACAGGAACATTGCCCCCATTGTACCTGGGTTGCGCCAACAAACTGAGCATCCAGAGCCCGGCGCTCGGGCCACTTTGGGCACCTAGCTTCTCGACAGACGGCGGTGAGATCATTAACAGCGGTCAGAAAGGTAAATTCACGATTGTACCGAGTAAATCCAGCCTGAACATTACCGTAAGCAATGCAGGTAACGTCCTGGGTTCAGAACCATTTAAAGTAAACCGCGTACCAAAGCCATCCCTGGAAGTTCGCGTCAATGGTGCCGCTTATGATGAGCGCAGAGGTGCGCCTGCATCAGGTGCAAGAAGCATTCAAGTGATTGCGGTGCCTGATGAGAGCTTCAAGAACTTCTCTCCGGAAGATGCTAAGTTCCGTGTTTCACAGATAGAAATTTCGCTTGCACGCGGTAACAGACGTATCGGCGGCGTTCAGCTTAATAGTGGTGGAGGCTCGGTATCTTCGCTCGCGGCGCAGGCTCAGCCTGGTGACCGGTATGTTATTTCTGTTATGAAAGTAGAGCGCCAGAATTTCAAAGGTGCCGTCAGCGAGGTCGAAATGGGTAACCAAATCAGACAAGTTTCGCTATACTAATCCACCGCTTTTAGTCGTTGATTGGACAATACAACTTTATGTATGATATGAGAAGAATGAACGGAAAAACGATTGCATGGTCTTTGCTGTCGCTGTCTCTTGCAAGTACTGCCGCATTTGCGCAGGAGAAAGAGGATTCGACTGCGAATCAGTTCTCGTCACGCCCGATCGCTGACGGCGACGTGATGATGAAAAGAACGCTCTGGAGACGGGTCGATTTGAAAGAAAAGCAGAACATTTCCATGTTCTCTAAAAACAATGAGATCACACGTTACTTGTTGGATGCGGCGAAAGCAGGCTTGATCGATGCTTATACAAACGATTCCTGCGCAACCAAAATCACCGGTGATGAACTTCATAAACGTGTTTTGATCCCTAACCAGACAGCAGGCCTTTCTGCCGAAGAAATCGCGGCAGGTTTCGGAGAGCCGGCAAAAGCGGATGGATGGGATTCAAAAGCGAAAACAGATCCTAGCAAACAAGCCGCCAATGCCGACGACGGCTGGGGCAATGCTAAAAAGGACGCTAAAAAAGAAGCGGTACAGGAAGATGATGGATGGGGTCCCCCTAAAAAGAAATCTTCCAAAAAAGGTGCTAAAACTGAGGTAGCCAAAGAAGAACCCAAAGTGGAAGCTCCCAAACCGGACACTACATCTTTCGAAACTCAACAACTAGCTGCATCAGAAGAAGAATACTTCCCCGACCAGCTGAGCATTCTGGAAGTAAAAGAAGACTGGGTTTTCGACAAGAAACGTTCACGCTTGTACAACGACATCCAGACGATAACGATCGTTCTTCCTGCTGATCAGACTGCGACAGGACTTGAATTGCCGGTTGCTTCGTTCCGCTGGAAAGATGTTGAAAGACTTTTCAGAAGCGATCCTAAGAAATATATCTGGTATAACACCCATAATACCGCCCAAAACAAGAACCTCGCGGATGCATTCGACCTTCGCTTGTTCTACGGACGGATCACCAAGTTCTCCAATGCCAACGATAAGGCTTTCCTCGACATCTACAACGGCGAAAAAGAGGCCCTTATCAAATCCCTGAACTACGAACAGGAACTGATGGAACTGGAACACGGACTTTGGGAATACTAAGAAAGACAGATATCAAAATGCGAAAGAGCTTCCGGTTGGAAGCTCTTTTTGTTTGTAGACACAGTATCATACGCCCGACCATAAATACGCCCAATCACATTTGAATCAGGCATTCAAAGCACTTTTTGAGCCATTAAAAAGGTCAGTAGCATGGATCGCTCCATCACTACTGACCTTCGCTTATTCGTTTTCCTGACGTCTCGTTAACCCACTGAAGTTACCAGGTCTTTTTCAGGTTCAATTTCAACTTGTTCGCCAGTTTCACTTTTGTATCCGTCAGACCCAGTGCAGCGATTGTTTTGTTGTAATCTTTAAGGGTTTCAGCACTCAGGCGTCCTCCGCTTATAACCTCGCCAGGAACGATGACAATACGAACGTCCTCGAAAGTTCTTTTTGGAGGTGTTGCCTGGTTTTCACTCCAATCAGTAACGATCAATTGAACGAAGAATGTTTTGTCCTCAACACCATGAATAAATGTATACGAGCTCACCTTTGAATTTCCGAAGCTCACAATGCCCGGCATTGGCCACCAAACACCCTGCGCTTTCAGGTAAACCAACACAACGGAAGAACTCAAAAGACTATCCTCTGCGGGAGTAAGGTCTGAAATACCCGTGATATAACCTCCGATATTCTGACCGGCGGTGTCTGTCGAGACAGCGCCTGTTGAAATAATCAATGCCGAGCTGCTGGCACCGTCTTCTCCTTTATCTCCTTTGGGACCTGCTGCCCCGGCCGGTCCCTGAGGTCCGGCTGCTCCCGCTGGTCCAACGGCTCCATCGTCGCCCTTGCAACTTACCATAGCAATCATCAACACCACAGAGGCAAATAGTAATAATTTTTTGAACATAACTGTTAAAGTTTAGAAAGTGATTAATATGAAACTGTACGAGTTAATACGCAGGCAAATCCCGTTCTGACGAGGATGGAGGCGTTTAACGCATAAATTATATAAAAAAAATAACTATTCCTTTCGGCTGTCCAAAGAATCGATTTGTGCTTCCAGTGTACGGTAATGCGTGAACTCACGCAGCATCGCCACGTTACCGTCAGGAAGCTTCATCTCCACCGACCAGTTCATAGAAGCAGCAAGCTGGAAGATCATCAGTTGAACCTGATTACCAGCAATTCTCGGCAAATCGCTTTCCATGGCCTTGTCGTTCATGGTTTGCTTGGCTTCATTCAGGATAGCGGTATAGTCGTCGCTGTGAAAGCGGTTGAGCCAGCCCTGCTCGATGTCGTAAAACTTGTAGTCGGTGTCGATCGACAAGATTTCGGGCGCGGGGAAGAAATCGATGACGAGTTTGCGCTCGCCGTCGGGGCGATGGAATTTCATTTTGCCAAAATCATAACCTACCAGCACCTTGGCCTTGGCGATGATCAGGGCTTTCTTTTTGTCATTAATGAGGTTCCAGATGTTCTTGTCGTTCTGGTAATTGTAGATTTCGGTAAAATAGCCCTCGGCCATTACCACTTTAAATACCTTCTCTATCCGCTCGATTAGCACGGAAGCCTCGTGCGTAGACACATATTTCTTCGATTTCCTGTTCTGCAACCAGGTGTTGAGTGCAGCACCGGCCAGCCCGCCGGCAACAAGGGTAATGATCAAAAAAAATAGTGTTGTGGAATCCATATCTCTATTTTTGTACTGATTAAAATTCAAATAAAAACGGCACAATGCCAAATAGCCCACAGAAATATCTGGTAACCGTAGCAGGCCCAACAGCAGTCGGAAAAACCGCGTTATCGATCAGGCTTGCCCGGGATCTCGGTACTGAAATCATCTCCGCTGATTCTCGCCAGTTCTTTCGTGAACTGAGTATCGGCACCGCTAAACCAACGACAGGCGAACTTGCGCTCGCAAAGCACCATTTCGTAGATTCTCATTCCATTTCGGAAGCATACAGCGCAGGCGACTTTGAACGCGACGCATTAGCATTGCTCGATGAGCTTTTTCAAAAGTATGATATTGTAGTAATGGCAGGCGGTTCGGGCTTTTATGTCAAAGCCGTGCTGGATGGCCTCGACGACCTTCCCGCGCCTCTTCCCGGATTGCGTGAATCACTTATGCAAAAACTGAATGACAATGGGCTCTTACCGTTGCAGGAAGAAGTAGCAAGCATTGACCCCGTATTCGCTGCTACACCGGAAATAGCCAATCCGCAGCGTGTTGTACGCGCATTGGAAGTGTTTCACACCTCCGGTATGCCCATCAGCCAGTTTAAAATAAATAATACCCGCAGCAGGCCGTTTCAGCCCATTAATATTGCTTTGGACCGTGACCGCGCCGAGCTCTATCAAAGGATAGACCAGCGAATGGACATCATGCTGGAAGAAGGATTGGTAGAGGAAGCCAAAAGCGTGATTGCCTATCGGGAACACCACGCCCTGAAAACAGTGGGGTACCGGGAGGTTTACAGCTACCTCGACGGCGAATATGACGAAAAGGAAATGGTGCGGCTTTTAAAACAGAACTCGCGCCGTTACGCCAAGCGGCAGCTTACATGGTTCAGACATCAGGGGAATTTCGAATGGTTCCGCCCAGATGAATATGACCGCATTCTAAAATATGTACGGGAACAGGCAGATTTGCCATAGAGACATTTGACGGAGCGGTGGCCCCGTCAAATGATGGAAATATTAGTCTTCGAGCTCGCGGTAAGCCAGGATACCTCCCAATACGTTGCGTACATTCGAGAAGCCCTGAGATTCGAGGTAACGGGCAGCTTTGCCGCTGCGCGCGCCTGACCGGCAATGGATGATAATTTCCTCGTCTTTCAATGCTTCAAGTTCATCGAGGTGATCGGGCAGTTCACCGAGGGGGATCAATATCGCGCCGAGGTTATCCTCTTCGTATTCATGTTCTTCGCGAACGTCGTAAAAGTGCAAATCTTCGCCTTTTTCAAGACGTTCTTTCAATTCTTCAACGGTAATATCCATATTTAATAAATTTGTGACGATTGAGTCTATTTAGAGATTAACATTTTTTGCACAAAAGAACGTTTCCCGTCGGTCGCCTTAAAGATGTAAATCCCCTGGCTCAGATGGTCGACCGGTGCGGATTGCTGATCGCGCATGGGAGCCAGCGAATGCATCAAGTTGCCCGCGGTACTGTAAATTTCGATCTTTTTGAGCGATTTATTATTCCAATGCACTTCGCCTTTGACAGGGTTCGGATAAAAAATTGCATTTACCACGTCTGCCGGCTCATTGCCTGTAATTACGCCCTGTGCCTTTTTGCCCAGGTACGGTCGGATCATGATCGAGCCTTTCAGGGATGTCTCCTTCGCCCATTCGGTGCCCAGGTTATAATACACCGCATTCCGGCCCAAAAGCGAATTGCGGTCGAAGCCGACGGTTACCGGCTGGTCGTTGATCTGCAACCAACCTACATAGAAAGTATCCGGCACAGCCACGGGGGTTGCAAATGCGTAATCGACAAAACCATCGCGCACGGCCGGGTAACGTACCGCCACTGAGCGTTGCGCAATGATCTGATCGGGCTTACCGCCCTTGCTGCCATAAATCTGGATCGTGAAACCTTGTCCCGAAATGTCTTTGTTGAAAGAAACCATCGACATCCTTACCCCGCCGATCGTATCCGCCTTGGCCAATACGTATTGTACGGCCACCTTTCCCAGTTTCTGGTTCACCTGCACGCCATATTCGGCACTGCCGTCGTCGTAAGCGAAGTAGTCTGTCAGTGCAGCTTTGGCCGTTATCGTGTCGTTCGTTTTGAGGTTTGCACCGGGAATGGTGTCGGTAGTAGCGATGAAGAATTTGCTGATCAAATGCAGGCTGTCGAGCTGCGCGGCTGCATTGACAGGTGCTATTTTGACGCGCAACGACTGCGATTTTAATGCATCGACGACGATCGAACGCTGCACATTCCGCGCGAACTCGGTCCCCCGCTGCGCGTCCGTGAGCGTGTAGGTACTCGTGAGGACGTTGAAGTTGTTGAAATGATTGACGATATCGGTCTTCACGGAATCCGCAGTTGCAGCGGCCGGGTTAACACGGTACTGCCGCAAGGGCATTGCAGTATATTTTTTCAAGATATTGGAGACCGGTTTCCGCATGGCCACGTCAAACAAATAGGGCTGCTTGATGGATCTTTTTGTATTTAAATACACATAATCCAAATGCCAGGTGTCGTAGGGCCCTGAACTACGGCCATAGGACCTGAACCGGAACTGGAAAGCGTCATGCAGGTAATTAGGATCTTTAATGGATATAAACTTCTGGTGAAACAGTGTATCCACTTCATAACCCAGCTGAGTCCACACCGGCACCCATTCTTTTGCTTTACTGTAAAATTCCAGTTGCAGGAAATCGCTGGAATCCGGCAATTCGCCTAAGCCTTTCGCAGCCCAGTAAAAACTCAGATAAACCGAATCGGCCGCTACCTTGCCATTCAGATTGACCGGTTGGGAAGTAAGCGTGTCGGTGTAGCCTTGTATCAATGGGTTCACCAGATTGTAGGGAACGCCATTGGCATTCAAGCCATCGAACGTCGCTACGTTCACCGATGGGTGTGAGGTAGTAAGCGTATTATTGATATAAACCCCGCTTCCCGGCAACCAATATTTGGTATTGGGAGCAAGGGTTTTGGTAGTAGAAAAATCATCAAAAAATGGCAGGTTCAACGAAGCCTGTGTGCGGAGGTTCTGCGGTTCCGACTTATCATCTTCATCGTTGTACCTGGCCTGATCGATCGGGACAATGCGCAACTGCGCACGCGCGACCTGGCTTTGCACGATGGCAAGCACACAAACCCAAAGAAAAATCCTGTGTGTGAAGAATTTTTTACTGCTCCGGTTGATTCTCATTATCCGTCGATTCAGGCGCCTGCGGCGTCACCCACAAGTCGATTACGTCCCCTATTCTTACCTTATTACCCGAGTCGGGGTTCTGGCGCACGATCGAACCCGGTGCCTGGCCTTCCTCTGCCGGCACTTCCATTACCTGACCCACTTTCAGCCCCGCTCCTACAATCGCTATTTTCGCTTCATCCAAAGGCATCCCGATCACCGACGGCGCTTCAAACTGCGCCGTACCCAACCCCTCGCCCAATTCCAGATCGATTTTTGTCCCCTTCGCGATCGGCTGGCCCGGCAGGATTTCCTTACCGTTATAAAGCTGCCTCAAAACCGCATTCTGGGCCATATCCGGAACATAAGAGATATTTCCTTCTTCCAGACCCACACTTTTCAGCAACATCTGCGCGCTCCGGTGCGTCATATCCGTCAGCTTCGGCATTTTGATCAATGGCGCGGTGCGGGAAACTACCGTCACATAAATCTTCCGGCCTTCCTTCACCTTCGAGCCCGGCAATGGATATTGCGAAATGATGGTCAACGGCGGCACATTCGTCACAAAAGTACAGTCTACCTCGTAACGCAGGTCCCGGTCGCCGAGGAAGTCATCGAGATCTTCCACACTCTTCTTTTTCAGATCGGGCACGGTAATGGCCTCACCATGATTGGTTGTAAATGGAAGGTAAACGAAGAAGAACCCCAGAAATAGGACCAAAAGCAGCGAGACAATGATTCCGATGTGTATGAAAAGATCAGTTCTGGACTGTGTACTTATTTTGGCCATGAATGTATTTGATGCGCTTTGGTATTATAAACGGGTAAAAATAAACGTAATATTCCAAGATGCCAATATGCTAAACCGCATACGAACCGAGAATTCTCTTGATGTATTTACCCAGAATATCAAATTCCAGGTTTACCGTGTCTCCCGCAGTTAACGAATGGAAATTGGTAAAGTTATAGGTATAAGGGATAATAGCCACCCGAAATGTATTTTCTCCCGAATTGAAGACCGTGAGGCTCACGCCATTAATGCAAATAGAGCCTTTTTCAACGGTAATGTTGCCCTTCGAGGCATCATATTCAAAATCGAACAGCCAGCTTCCGTCGCGCTCCTGCACTTGCGTACATGTAGCCGTCTGGTCCACGTGCCCCTGCACGATATGCCCGTCGAAGCGGCCGTTTGCAGGCATGCAGCGTTCGAGGTTTACCTTGCTGCCTGGCGTGAGGTCACCCAGGTTGGTTTTCAAAAGCGTTTCTTCGATGGCAGTCACCTTGTATTGATCACCGTCGGTAGCAACTACCGTGAGGCAAACGCCGTTATGGCTCACGCTCTGATCTATTTTAAACTCGTTGGCAATGGCCGATTGGAAAGTAAAGGTTTTGTTGGTCCCTTCCGTTTCCACATTCACCACTTCCGCGATTGATTCTACGATTCCTGTAAACATTTTAATATCGGATTATAATGCAAAGTTACAATTTCCTAACCGCTCTCCTACCGCACAAAATTCCCTGCCTTGGCATTATTCACGTCCAACTGCTTTTCAATTAGGCATTCTTTGCGAACTTTGCGGAAAAATAAGCATTGCGTTAATGAAAAAAGTCCTATTTATCGATCGCGACGGTACGATCATCGTTGAGCCTCCCACCGATTTTCAGGTAGATTCCCTGGAAAAGCTCGAATTCCTGCCCAAAGCCATTTCCGCATTGCGCAAAATCGCGGATGAAACCGATTATGAACTGGTGATGGTAACCAACCAGGACGGCCTCGGCACCGATTCTTTCCCGGAAGACACATTCTGGCCCGCTCAGAACAAGATGGTCAAAACCCTGGAAGGCGAGGATATCCGTTTCGCTGACGTGCATATCGACCGCAGCTTTCCCGAGGATAACCTTCCTACCCGCAAACCCGGCATCGGGATGCTTACCGCTTATTTTTCAAATGAATATGATCTGGCCAACAGTTACGTGATCGGCGACCGCCTGACCGACGTGCAACTGGCTGTAAACCTGGGAGCGAAAGCCATTCTCTTCCGCTCCGAACTGCCGGAAGAGGGCATTAGCGACCAGATGAATGAGACCACCGCATTGGTTACCAGTGATTGGGACGCTATTTACGAGCATTTGAAGCTGCCTTGCCGCAAAGCATTTGTGGAAAGAAATACCAAAGAAACACAGATTAAAGTCGAGCTGAACCTCGACGGCAGCGGCCGCTCCGATATTCACACCGGCCTCGGCTTCTTCGACCACATGCTCGACCAGCTCGCCCGCCATTCCGGTGCCGATTTGGCAATCCACGTCGAAGGTGACCTGCATATCGATGAGCACCATACCATTGAAGATACCGCACTCGCATTGGGCGAAGCCTACCGCCAGGCGATCGGCGACAAGCGCGGAATCAGCCGTTACGGCTTCCTGTTACCGATGGACGAAGCACTGGCACAAGTAGCAATCGATTTCTCGGGTCGTCCGTGGATCGTTTGGGATGCGGAATTTAAAAGAGAAAAGATCGGAGAAATGCCGACGGAGATGTTCTTCCACTTTTTCAAGTCATTCTCAGACACTTCGCTTTCAAACCTGAATATTAAAGTAGAAGGCGACAACGAGCACCATAAGATCGAGTCGATTTTCAAAGCATTTGCGAAGGCGATTAAAATGGCCGTGAAACGCGACCTTAAAGCGCTGGATTTCATGCCGTCGACCAAAGGAGTACTTTAATTTTTTGTAAACAGCGAGCCAAAATCGCATTTTTTAGCTATTTTTGCCCATCTTACGTTGCATTATAATCGAGTACAACTATGACAATGACTATTATTATGATTGCTTTTTATGTGGTTCTTCTGGGCTCCGCGTTCCTTGTTGGGCGTTGGTTGGAGAACAATGAAAAGCAATGGAAAGTGAATAAGTAAGGGTTGTTGATACGACCCTTTTTTTATTTGTTTTGCTTAATGCTTGACAGAAAATTCATTTCAAAGCCACACTAAAATGTGACCTGCTGAACGTTTTAGACGCATTGAGTGTTACCCTGATTCTTAAAAAACTGTTTTTCCGTGTTCAGAACACTTTGTCTCATACTACTTACGGCCTTCCTCATCTGTAAAGCCACAGATGTTGCCAGCTTGCTGCTGGCCAAGGAAAAGGCATCTGTGGTTTGTGATTCAGGAACCTGTGACAACGAGGAAAAAACAGAGGTCGAAAAACTGAACGACGACCAGCTACTGATTTCACATAGCGTACATTTTGACCGCTCCGTAACGCTTATACCGGTCAAAAGCTCATTCTTCTACACTGCGAATTTCGATAACGAAATCTACCGCAACCTGCTATCTCCTCCCCCGGAGCTCATCTGATTTCTTTGATTCACGCCCGTTCGGGTCAGTTACCGTCGTAATGCGATGCGGTATTTCCGTGTCCCTGCGCGCGCGTTCCTCTTTTATTTATTCCAAATTCTAATCAAGACATTATGATAAGGGCTTATAATCAACTATTTGAAAACAACAAAAAGTGGGCGGAAGAAACAACTAAGGAAAATCCTGAATTCTTCACCAATCTGGCCAAAGGACAGTCTCCGAAATTCCTCTGGATCGGTTGCTCCGACAGCCGCGTGCCTGCCAACCAGCTGACCGGCACCCAGCCAGGTGACATTTTCGTGCACCGCAACATCGCTAACATGGTGATCCACACGGACATCAGCATGCTCAGCGTACTCGACTACTCCGTAAACGTACTGGGCGTAGAACACATTCTCGTGTGCGGACATTACGGCTGCGGCGGGGTAATTACAGCCATGGGCAACAAGCAAGTGGGCCTTATCGATAACTGGTTGCGTCACATTAAGGACGTGTACCGCCTGCATGCACAAGAACTGAACGCCATTGAAGACGTCAAAGCGAGAGCCGACCGCTTCGTTGAGATCAATGTTCAGGAGCAGGTGCGTGACCTTGCCAAAACGACCATCGTGCAAACTGCGTGGGCGAATGGCAAGAGGCTGCAAGTGCACGGAATGGTTTACGACATCGCCAACGGTATCCTGAAAGACATGGACGTGACGATCGACGCCACCAACTTCGCCGACGACGTATACCGCCTCGAAATACCGCAGTTAGTCTAAACCGGCGGTCCTGCATCCCGAGTAGTCCAATTAATGATCCTTACTGAATCAATCGTATGTCATTGAATAATA
>CAMLNK010000004.1 GCA_946481035.1 uncultured Dyadobacter sp.
GCGCAGCATACCAGGTTTGGTACCAGAATGGGGTTATCGTAAAATTCTTCGTCAGTAAACCGACATTATCGCGCCCGAAACCCGCCTTTTTTCGCACTTGCAGGGTATATTTTCCATGGTTCAACCGGTTAAGAGTGATGGTCATGTTCCCATCCAACGGGTACCATTCATCGTTCAGGCCTTTGATGTTATATTCCAGAAACTGATTTTCGGGCAGGCCGAAATAGGGGGATGCCAGCGTAATTTCAATGCGATTGAAAGACGGCTGCAACCGGAGGTCCGTGCTGAATGGCTGCTCTTTCCCGTCGACGGTAAATTTGTCGATCAGGATCCGTGAATTAGGAAGAATGTCGGTAAGGCTGTCGGGATACACCTGCACAAGCCCGTCCATCGACGGGAAGGAGAATTTCCCATCGGGAAAAACGACCGAGGACGGCTTGCAGCCTCCATTGAATTCATTGTTGGCAAAGCCGTTGCTTTTATCATAATAATAGTAGAAAACGCTGCTGGCCTTGCCATCGAGGTAGTCGTACAGGTCTTGTGTCTTGCATTTGAAAAGCCCATGATTGGTGCTCATCCACAAAAAGCCCTTCTTGTCTTCAAGGAAAGTATGCACCACCAGCAAATAGCCGTTACGGTCGAGCGGCAATGCGGTGGCCTTGCCATTGCGGACCGCGTAGAACCCCTGCCCGTACGTTCCCGCCCAGAGCGTTTGCTTTTTATCAAAATGATATGCCCTTACTTCCTTCCCTTTCATTTCGGGAATTTCCCGGAAAGTACCTTTCTGCACATTCATCACAAACAAACCCTTGCCGTCCGACGCCCAGAATTCGGTATTGTTTATCGGGACAAAGGTCTTGATTCCCCTGGGCAAATTCAGCCATTGGATCGAATCTCCTGATATTTTCCCCAGCCTCCCGGAAGTGAAATTAAGCCAGATAGTTCCGTCAGGGGTCTGGCCGAACTCTCCGATAGCGTATTCGGCGTAAAATTTCCGGAGCAATTTCAGGTCGGGACTACGCTGTTCCACGCTTTTTGAAGGCCTATTCATCCACACATTGCCTTCCTTGTCGATAAGGATACCGCTTCGGGAGTAGAGCGGAAACGGATCACCCGAGACCACGCCGCCAGGCAGTATTGCCCCCAGGCCGGTGATAACGCCATTCCGGAGCAAGTGCTGGCTGTAAAAATTGTTATCAGTCCCCGGGATGCGAACGGTTTTAAACTGCTTCTTTTTAAAAATATATACCCCGTTTGTTTCCGTACCCACCACGTGAATGCCCGATTCCGGGATGTTCAGATAGCTCACCACACCGCCGATCGCCCCCGTTTTCAGGATCGGTTTGCAAATGAGTTCTCCGCCGCCCGACGGACCGCCGCCCGACCTTCCATCGCCCGACACTTGCAGTTCATAAAAGATATTCGAGTTGCGCAGGAACAGGCGCTCGCCCTGCTGATATAAATTCGAAGGCGTCCGAAAATCCGGCGCACCGCCGCCGGGGATACGGGGGTGCACGGCATATTCTTTTCCTGAGGAGTCGATGCAGGCGATCCGGCCTTTTCGATCGAAAAAATAGATCCTGTTACCCAGCCTGCCAGCCTTGTTATGAAAGAATATGGGGAAATCGAAGGTCTTGGAAAAGACCACTTTCTTTTGATACAGATACACAATATGGGCGTCGCCCACCCGTAGAAACCCATCCCCGGGCGCTCCGATCCGATCGTACACGGACGTAGTCGCGAAGATCGAGAAAAGCGACTGGACACGCCGGCGGTCTGCCGCCATGAGATTCGCCACCACATCGAACTGCTTTTTCGGGGACTGTAAAATCACGAATCTGTTGCGGATATGCGGGTTCAGTACAAAAGACTGATTGTTTTCGTCGAAAGAAAAGACTTTGAAACTGGTATCCTTGAAGTAAATAGTGCTGTCGCCGGTGAGGCCCAACTCGATAATGCGGTTGCTGGTAAGCTGCGGTACATTGCTGAGGTTGTAGGTTACGAAATGCGTCCCGTCGAACCGTACCACGCCGCCCTGGGTCGTCATCCACACAAAACCGTTTTTATCCTTGCGAAGCTGCATGACGCTGTTTTGGGGCAGGCCGTTGTCGCTCGTATAATGTTGTTCCGTAAAATCGGAGATCTCCTGACCGGTTGCAGGTAAGGTGTTGGTCGTGAGGAAGATGAAAAAAATAAGTATCCTCGCGATTTTCATAGCCGGATTAATGAAATAGGTTTGTCTTGAAGTGACAAATGCGGAGTTGGGATCAGGATACAATAATAGCTTAGTTTTGTATTAATTTCCATGAATTGTACAAACATTCTGGCAACTGAGCCTATTGTGGCGGCTTCTAATTATCGAATGGTTTTTCTTTACTTTTGACATATGGCGCGCAATCTGGTTGTCAGGGATCTCCCCGAACTGTATGAAACGATGGGCCTGCCGGTCGACCCGGTGGACGCTTCGTCGGGCCTGACTGTGCATTTCCTGCAAGAGACATTTACTCAATTCCCCTTCACGTCGGTACCTTTCAGGCCCAATTATTTCAGTTTTCTGTTTATCCGGGAGGCGTTCGGCAAATACACGATCGACGACCAGCGGTTCGAAGTGCGTCCCGGAACGGTCTATTTCACCAATCCGGGTAATTACCGTGTTTTTGAATGGTATAGCATTCAGGATACCTGCCTGATCACATTCAATGAAGCCTATTTGAAGGAGAATGTGCATGAAGACGTGTACCGTGATTTTTCCTTCCTGCTTACCGAAACCGTCGAGCCGAGGGTGCTGTCCGACGACCAGTTTACCGTCGTCCGGGAGCTTTACCAGCAAATACACCGCGAACACCGCGGAAGCTCGCCCTATAAGAACAGGATTATCGGAAGCCTGATGGTGGCTTTGCTATTGAAGATCAAGGAATATTTCTTCCAGGATTATAACCCCATTTATGAGGGTAACCGCAGTTCGCAGATCGTAAAGACATTCAAACGAAACCTTGAACAGCATTTCAGGGACCTCGTCAATGGGAAGGTTGAAATTCCTTTGCGCGTGCAGGATTATGCGGATATGCAATTTTTGCATGTCAACTATCTGTCTAGCGTGATCAGCAGCAAAACCGGCAAGTCCGTCAGCGCTTGGATTGCCGACAAAACCGTCGCCGAAGCCAAAGTAATGTTGCAGGACCCCGTGCTGACCATCAAAGAAATCGCCCTCCGTTTAGGCTTTCTCGAAGCGCCCCATTTCAGTAATTATTTCAAGAAACACACTTCCCAAAGCCCGGCTGAATACCGGAAGCAGCATGTTGGGTAACTAGTCGATCGGTTCGAAGCCGTATGCATTACTGTCGAGCAAGAGCATAGACATCATCCAGTTTTTCCTTTCCTCTTCTTCGGGCAATGGATCAGGTGGCCAAACGTGCCATCCTTCGATGTGCCGGTGATACTTCTTTTTAATCCGCTCAAAAGCGGCCTTTGATTCACTGAGCTTTCCGAGAAAAAAATCGGTGACATCCGAGGTTCTGCGGGGTAATTTTGCTTTCACAAATGCCAGGATGGCCCGGGTAGGTTCGTCGGCCCAACTTTCAAATGCGACACAGTTGGGTAATAGGCAAGACGAGTAATGTCCAAGCAATGCCGATTTCAACTGGATAGGTGCATAAGTCTTGTTGTGGCGAAAGTGGTCAACCAGTATTTGCTTTCTCCGGTCATGCAGAAAAGTCTTGTAATTGGCTCTCAGATATTCAATTTTACTACGATCGTGTGCGATCGATAGCTTCGCGAAGCTGATAATATCGGACAGAATAGAAGGAATCAGCTCGTTCTTTAAATAGTCAGTTTGTTCCCGCATCTGGTTTGCCCAGATTTCGTTCGCATTATCTTGTTCTATCAAGCGCTCAATATGACTATTTAATATTTCCCGGGTACGTTGTTCATAATGAATCATTTGGTCTTCGCTTAGCAAGGTTCGAAACACGCTAAACTCAAAATCAAGCTCTTCCCAGGCTGAAAGGAAATGGGTCCTGGAATGAGATTCTTTCATGTTTTCGAATTGGAGGACCTTTTCGGCCTGTTCAGGACGGAGGTTCAGTTGATGGTACCTGCCTTTAACAAATCTGATTTCTTCCCTTTCCATGTATATTAATTTGTTGATATGCCAATATAGTATCTGCCGGTGATATTGGGTAAGATAAAATGCATGACTTTTTAAGAGTAGTTGCGCCCAACCCTCGTCTTCCCCGTGAAGATTTTGGCAATGGACATGACGAAGCATTTAAGATTCTGGATTTTTCTTTTGATAACCGCGGCGTATGGGGGAAACACAAGGGGGCAAAACCTTGCAGGTCCCGTTCCCAAGGTAGCGGATGTAGGCGCAGCCAGGTTACCCGCGACGATAACGCCGGTTAAAGCGCCGTTCGCGATGCCGGTGTTTACAAAGCCTGTTTTCCCCGCATTAACCATCAATATTACCGACAAAGGCGCCCGCGAGGGAACGATGGTAACCCCAATAATACAGGCGGCGATCGACGAAGCCGGCAAAAGGAAAGGCGGCACGGTAGTCATACCGCGAGGTGTCTGGAAAACGGGTCGGATTAGCTTAAAAAGCAATGTGAATCTGCACGTAAGCAAAGGCGCCGAGCTGCATTTCAGTCCGGAAATCGAGGATTATCTTCCGGCGGTGTTTACCCGCAACGAAGGCGTGGAGCTGATGTCGCTCGGGGCGCTGATTTATGCCAACGGCCAGGAAAATATTGCGGTAACCGGGCAGGGGAAGTTCGTGGGGCCGCCCGATGGGCCGGTTCGGAAGCGGTATATGAACGTGAATGTGATCGAGAAAGTGGTACCGGCCGACAAGCCCGTGCATGAGCGCGTATACGAGGGCAAGGATGGCGGCTTCATATTCCCGCCGATGTTTATCTCGCCTATCAATTGCAAAAGAGTTTATATAGAAGGCATTACACTCGAAAATACGCCATTCTGGAACGTGGTGCCGGTTTACTGCGACAATGTGATCATCAGGGGCATTACCGTGCGTTCGGTAGGCATCCCGCGCGGTGACGGGATCGATATCGAATCGTCGAGGAATGTGCTCATCGAGTATTGCACGCTCAGCTGCGGCGACGATTGCTTCACGATCAAGGCCGGGCGGGGCGACGATGGAATCAGGGTAAACAAGCCCACTGAAAATGTGGTGATCCGCTACTGCCTCGCCCGCGAGGGGCACGGGGGCATTACCTGCGGGAGCGAGACGGCCGGGATGATCCGTAATGTGTATGTTCACGACTGCGTTTTCGATGATACCGATACCGGCCTGCGCTTCAAAACACGCCGTTCGCGTGCCGGTGGCGGCGACAACCTCGTATATGAGCGGGTACGCATGATCCTCCGCGGCGATGCGGTGAAGTTCGATATGCTGGGTAGCCGGCAATATGTGGGTGAGCTCGCCGACCGCCTGCCTGCCCGGCCGGTCGACAAGCTCACGCCCGCTTACCGCAATATTACCGTCCGGTTCGTTATTGTTCAGAAGGCACGGACTTTTATCGATATCACCGGCATTCCCGAGTCGCCGGCTGCGAATCTGCTGATCGAAAATGCCCTGGTAAATGCAAAAGCGGCATTCAAGGCGAGTGATGCCGATGGTGTTACGGTCAGGGCTGCGTCGATTACGGTCACGGACACCCTTTTGCGTGCGCTGGACGTTCGGAATGTGCTTTTTGAAAAAGTATATTTCAACATTCCCGGCAAAAAACTGGCAATGGATGTCCAGGGTGAAAACTCCAAAAATATCCGTTTTGAAAAATGCCTCCCGGCAAAACCGGAAGGCTGGGAGTAGGGTATTTCAAAATTACTTTGCGAGGCTACCAGCCTCGATAATGGCGTCGGCAAATGCCTTGGGCGCTTCTTGCGGAAGGTTATGCCCTGCACCTTTCACGACGTGATGCACATGCTTGCTTGTGGATTTGCGTGCAAATGCCGAGCCGTCACCTGCGGGCACGACGCCGTCTGAATCGCCGTCGAGGGTTACCGTCGGCACTGAAATGACCGGTCCTGCAAACAGCTTTTGCTCGATCTCGTCATATTGTTTTTCGCCCGGTTCGAGGCTTAGCCGCCAGCGGTAGTTATGGATCACGATCGCGGCGTAATCCGGGTTTTTGAACGAGGCGGCCGAACGGTCGTAAGTAGCCTGGTCGAATGCCCATTTCGGCGAGATATTTTTCCAGATCAGCTTGTTGAAATCATACCAGTTGGCGGTATACCCTTTCTGGCCGCGGTCGGTGGCGAAATAATACTGGTACCACCAGCCCCATTCGGCTGCGGGAGAACGCGGTTGCTGGTTTCTTTCAAGGTTATTGATCAGGTAACCATTCACCGAAACCATTGCTTTGACGCGTTCCGGCCACAGCGCAGCGATAATGTTCGCCGTGCGCGCGCCCCAGTCGAAACCGCCTATGATCGCTTTCCGGATTTTCAGCGCATCCATCAATGCGATAATATCCAGTGCTACCGCAGCCTGCTGACCGTTCCGGAAAGTTTTTTCGGACAGGAAACGCGTTGTACCGTGGCCGCGCAAATGCGGGACGATCACCCGGTAGCCCGCATCGGCCAGCAGTTCCGCGGTTTCGGCGTAGCTGTGAATGTCGTAAGGCCAGCCGTGCAGCAGTATCACCGGCTCACCGTCAGCAGGGCCGGTTTCGGCATAACCGACGTTCAGAACACCTGCTTCGATTTGTTTGATTTCACCAAACTTATAAATACCCTGGGCCGGTAGCGGGTTTGTTTTGGCATTGGCCAATGCTTTCGAAGGAAGGAATTGCATTGCGGCGAATGTGAGAGTGGCAAGGCTCAGGAAGTTGCGGCGGCTGTAATGATTGGTGCTATCCATGATGTTGAGCTGTAAAATCGTTGGTTTTGAAACAATTTATCGGATTGATTTCCGGTTTGATGTTTCAAAATTAGCCGCTATGGAATGCCTGGAAATTGGAAAAAGGGCCGAAGTGGACAAATGGACCCGCGAGGTGGACACCAACCGGATTGTGCCCCGCAGGAATACTACTATAAATCGCAGATACACAGCAATGTGGAGTAAATGCTACGGTCTGTTCGACGGCGATTGCCTGGCATGAATTCTCATTCGTGCCCGCGCATCAATCCTGAAATTCGAGCACTGCTTTCAACGCTCTGAAACACGCATATGCGAGGTAGATGGGCACCAGCACCGGCAGAAAAACGGCTAGTTTCAGGATGTCGTCGTTGGTAAAATTTTTCATCGTTGAATCTTTAAGTACAACTTATTCTACAAATGAATAAAAGTTGTACCACAAAAATAGATCGCAGAAATTTAACATCACGCAAAAAAAAGCTGCTCATCGTTAAATGAGCAGCTTTTTTTTGCGACAATTGAATTTTACTTATTCCACCAAAGCGCAGTTGTAATGTCGTCATTACCTTGTGCTTTTACCGCATTCTGGTAATTGGCAAGATTCACGCTCTGTTCTTTCGGCGGGTAATACAGCCGCTGCGGAACGCCCTCGCCGAACAACGGCTGGAACTTGTAATCGGTGGTTTTGCCATCCACGGTGCGGCTCCAAACGATATCCCCCGGTTTCACGAGGAAGGTAGGGTGGCCGGTGCGGCGGATTTCGGCCCAGGCCTCGTCGCCTTGCGTGTAGAGCGCCAGGTATTTCTGATTTAGTACGTTGGCTTTGTCGGCTTTGGGCAATGCGGCCAGGTAGGTGGTGATATCAGCTTGTGCTACGCCCCATTTTTGCAGGGAAGCGGTCACGCCATTGATATATTCCTGCTGGTCCCAGTTTTTGTATTCCGAAATCAGGAACGCCACTTCGGCATATTCCTGCAAAACCTCTCCATAGTTGGCTGCATTCACAGCGGCGCCCGGAAGGCTCACGTCGGTGGCGGTAAGCAAGCCGGCCGCGGCAACAGGCAATCCGTAAGGCTGACCTACATAGTTACCGGCGGCATTTTTAGAAGCATAAACCGGCAAACGCGGGTCCTGAACTTTCACTGTGCCGAGGTCGCCTTTCAGTACATTGATGATCACATGCGAAACGGCGAAGTCTTTGCGGTTGGCGGTAACGGTAGCACGGTAAAGCGGCGCTTCGTTCGGCGCGAGTGTCTGATATTTGAATGCCGCATTATCCCCATTGGAAGTGAAAACACCTTTTGCCAAAGCATCGTCGAAATGCGTTTTCGACTCGGCGGGCTGCTGCTTGCGGATGCGCGTCGCGATACGCAGGCGCAGGGAGTTGGCAAATTTGGCCCAAAGCTCGTTCTTGCCTTTATAAATCACATCGTAATTGCCGAAGGTCGTGGCGGATTTGTATTTGGCCAATGTATCGCCGGCGGCTTTCAGTTCATTCAGAATATCGAGGTAGATCTTCTGCTGGCTGGCATAGGCCGGGCTGAGGTTTTCGGGCTCCTGCTGCAATGCCTGGAACTCGGGGTCCTGGCTGCCATACGATTGGTATGGAATGTTGCCAAACACGTCCGTCAGGTTCTGGAATGCATAGGCTTTCAAAATGCGGGCAATGGCGATCTGATTCGCATTGCTGCCGGCTGTTCCGGCGGCGGCGATGTTTTTGGTAGCCGGGTCGGTATTCAGCTTGATGATCTCATTGAGGTTGTTCAATGCCTTGTATGCATTGCTCCAATAAGTGTCTGAATACGAGCGGGGAATATCGTAGCGCGACTGGTCGCTGTAAATATTCTGGCTATAATACTGCGCAAAAAGCTGCGAGCCGCGCAGGGAGCTGTTCTCGTTGCGGATGTTGTCGATCACCTGCTTCTCGGCCGAGAGCAGAATGGTGGTCGTGGTCACGCTTTCGGGACGGTTCGGGTCCTTGTTGATGTCCTCGAAATGGCTGTCGGAGCAGCTCGCCAGCAATGCGCCGATGCCCAAGGTCAGAATGCCTTTTTGATATATGAACTTTTGCATGATTTTCAGTTTGAGGTGGTTAGAACTTCACATTTACATTCAGACCATACGTGGCAGGCACCGGAATGTTACCTCCTTCGAGGCCCTGGATGTTACCGCCGCTGTTGGCGAACTCAGGGTCGATGTACTTGCTGGCGGTGTAAATATTGGCCAGGTTGCGGCCATACACCCCGAAATACACCTGCTTCACAGCCTTGGCATTCAGCGCCAGGTTGTATCCGAATGTGATCTCGCGCAGCTTCACGAACGTCGCGTCGAAGACCGTTTGCGGGGTAGGTCCGCTGTACTCCCCGCGAGACCACGCCTGCGCGGTAATGCGGGTGTCGTTCTGCGTGGTGTTGGTGACCTGGTAGGTACCATCGGCATTGTAGGTAACGGTACCTTTCACACCGTCGAGCACCACGCCGGTTTCGCGGACGTTGTTGGCGGCGGTTTTATCCAAAACCCCTGCGTACATCGCCACTTTGTAGGTTTGCGAGAAGAACTTGCCGCCCACGCGCCCGTCTACGAGGAAGCCGAGGTTAAAATGCTTGTAGGTAAAATTGTTCTGGAAACCGAAAAGATATTTCGGCAGCACGCTGCCCAGCGGGGTAAGCTGCTGTGCACGTTCGTAAGTGCCGTCGGCTTTGATCACCTTCTGGCCGTCGGCCGCGTACACGAAATCGTTGCCGAGAATCTGCCCGTAAGGCTGGCCCTCACGCGCCACGAGCGTCACGAGGCTGTTGGCAAGCTGGAAAGTATTCACGCCCGGTGCCAGCCGGATCACCTTGTTGCGGTTGCGCGACCAGTTCAGGCTCGAATTCCATTCAAAACCGTTGGCACGCACAGGCGTACCGGAAAGCGTCACTTCAATACCCTTATTATTGATCTTACCCGCATTGATCACCTTCGAATCGTAGCCGAATGCCGACGACACCGGGATGTTGATGATCTGGTTGCGGCTCACGTTATCATAATAGGTAATGTCGAGCCCGATGCGGTTTTTTAATGCCTGGATATTCAAACCGGCCTCCCACGAGCTGGTAATCTCGGGTTTCAGCGCCTGGTTGTTCAGCTGCGCAGGTAGTTTGTAGGAGGGAAGTCCGTCGAACGACTGGCTCGCTTCGTAAGCACGTTGCAGCTGGTAGGGATCGGTGTCGTTACCCACCTGCGCCCAGCCGAGGCGTACTTTGGCAAAATCCAGCCAGTTGATATCCTTCACGCCATCGAGCTCAGTGAGGATCAAACTCGTTGTGAGTGAAGGGTATGCAAATGAATTCCGGTTCAATGGCAGGGTAGAAGACCAGTCGTTACGCAGCGTACCGTCGAGGAACAGCAGGCTCTTCCAGCCGAGTGAGAAGCTACCGAAAATCGAACTGATCTGCTTGCGGTAGGCATTCGAGTTTACGAGTACCGAGCTCGCATTCTTCAAGTTATAATATTCAGGAATGATCAACCCGCCCTGCGTTACGGCGTCGCTGATGCGGCGGCGCTGGCTCATGATGTTACCACCCGCATTCACATTCAATGAAATATCGCCCCAGCTCTTGGTCGCCGACGCGAGCAATTCATAGTTGAACTCGCTGAAATTGTTGTTATATTCCTGGTATTGCGACTGCGTACGTGAATACACGGCAATACGGTCCTGGTATTGGTATTGATACACATCCGCATTCACTTTTCCACTCAGTTTGAGCCAGCTGTTCACATCGTAAATCACGCCCACGTTGCCGTAGAAACGGTCACGGTTTTCTTCGAGGTAGCTTTGGTATGCCGACCAGTACGGGTTATCGATAAACTTCGCGGCTTCACCGGCAGGCGTATCCTGGTAGCCGCTGCGGTTCCAGAGGATCTGGGTGCCGTCGGCACGCTTGTAGTTTTTCAGTTTTTCGTAATCCACCTGAACTTGTCCCCACTGGAACGCTTCAAGGATGATATTCCGGTTGGTAGCACCTGTCCACGGCCGTCCGGTCGACTGGTTCTTGATGTAATTGAAATTATTATAAAACTTGAACTTGCCCGCCTGCGTCGAACCCGAGAAGTTGATCGAGTTACGTTTCAGCGAGGAATTCGGTACAGTACCTTTCACATTCTTGTTGGTAAATGAAATGCGGTAGGTCGAGTTGGCATTGCCGCCGCTCACTGCGAGGCTGTTGGTATTCGAAACGCCTGTTTCAAAGAAGGTATGCACGTCGTTTTTAGGATAAGCCCAGGGCTGCGGTTTCAGGTATTCGGCGGTATTTTCGGGGTCGAGGTTATACCAATGCAACACCGGCGTACCGTCCAGTTTGGGTCCCCAGCTTTCATCCACGGCATATTCCGCGATGTTATATTCGGTGCCGTTGATCGTCGCTTTCTGGAAAGTGTTCGAAAAACCACCGCCATACAGTTTCTGGCGTTTCGGCAGACGCACGATATTTTCGAATTCCACGCCGGTATTCAGCGTGATATTCACCTTGCTGTTTTCCTTGCCTTTTTTGGTGGTGATCAAAATCACACCGTTTGCAGCGCGGGTACCGTACAGCGCCGCTGCGGACGGGCCTTTCAGCACGGAAATATTCTCGATATCGTCGGGGTTCAGGTCCTGGATCATGTTACCCACGTCCTTGCCGCCGCTTCCCGCGCTGGTAGCCGCGCTGTTCAGGTCCGCATTGTCGATCGGTGTGCCGTCGATTACGTACAAAGGCTGGTTGTTGCCGGAAATAGAGTTGATCCCCCGCAGCAGCACGCGCGAGGAACCGCCCATATTACCGCCCGACGACACCACCTGCATACCCGACACCCTGCCCGATAATGCGCTCAATGCATTGGTAGGGCGCGTTTGCAATGCCTCGCCCTTCACTTCCTGCACCGCATAGCCGAGCGCGCGCTTCTCACGCGAGATCCCCAATGCGGTTACCACCACTTCGTTCAGGATCTTCGCATCCTGCTTCAATGCGACGGTAATTTTATCGCTGTTGCCCACGGTCACTTCCTGGGTGAGGTAGCCGATAAATGAAATTACGAGTACCGGTGATTCGGCGCTGACGTCGAGGCTGAACCCCCCGTTGGCGTCGGTTAATGTGCCTGTTGATGATCCTTTCAGAGTGACGGACGCTCCGGGAAGCCCGCTGGCGTCGTTGGCGTCGGTGACAGTACCGGTAATGGTCCGCTGCTGCGCATGCGCGAGCCCGGTCGCAAGTAAAGTCACCAGGATGAAGTAGATAAATCTCGTTTTCATGAAATTGTATTTTGGTGAGGATTTGTTGATCTGTTGTTTTGGAATTTTCTTCTGTTTTTGGCTGGTTAGTATTAAAAATGATTTCCTGTTAACCGGAACTGCTGGAATTAAATTCCGTAAAATCCATTAATATGAAGTTATTGTAAAGATTGTATTAGTAAATATTTTGTAAATGTATTAAAAATAAATTAAAATGATTAATATCTATCGGATTAATAGATTAAAAGGATTGTAAAATAGAAAATTGGATTGTTCCAAGTTTTCGGTTTGTCCTGAGCCGGAAGCAGTTAGCCGCTGGCCGGCCGGCATCGCATGAGAAGAAGGGCGCTTCACGATATTTCGCGGATAGCTCCGTGGTTTCACGAAATATCGTGTAAATAAGCAGGAATGTCTGTTCTGTAAACTATTGATTTTTAGTAGCTTAATGGATTGGCACTGAAATGGTAAATGTCATCGGGAAAGCCAGTTTTTTAACTAAACCAATTCAAATTTCATGAAGATCGTAATCATAGGCGGAACAGGTTTGATCGGGTCGAACGTCGCTAAAAAATTGGGCCAGCTGGGCCATACTGTCATCGCAGGCTCTCCTGCCACCGGAATCAATACCCTCACGGGTGAGGGCGTGGCGGAGGCGCTTACCGGCGCCGATGTTGTGGTAGACCTGGCTAATTCGCCCGCTTTCGACGAGGCTACCGCAGTGTCCTTTTTCGAAACGGCCGGGCATATCCTGCTGAATGCGGAAATTGCGGCAGGTGTGAAACACCACGTGGCGTTGTCTATCGTGGGTGTGGATGACATGAGCAGTGTGGCCTATATGCGTGCCAAGATCATCCAGGAGAAAATCATCCGCGAATCGGGCGTGCCTTATACCATTATCCGCAGTACGCAGTTCCAGGAGTTTGTGCCAACCCTTGCAGTCGGCGCCGCGCAAGGCAACGAGGTGCATGTGTCAACAGTGGCGTTCCAGCCTATTGCGGCTGAGGATGTTGCGTCGTTTGTGGCGCAGTTTGCCCTGGCTGCTCCGGCCAACGGCATCGAGGAAATCGCCGGCCCCGACCGTGCATTCATGAGCACGTTCGTCGAAACCTATTTGAAGGAAACAGGCGACACGAAAGTAGTGGTCCCCAACGATCGGAACGAGTATTTCGGAGCGGTTATCCCGCAGGCGGCGCTGGCACCGAAAGGCGGGGCGCATATCGGCAAAATCCGGTTCGAACAGTTTATAGAATCGACCCTGGTGAAGTAGACTCCGGCAATGTGTAAAGCGGCTCTGTCCCGGTTGGGGCAGGGCCGCTTTGTGTTTCATATATTTCTTTAAAAGTTCTCATTCTCTTTAAAATAGCCCTTTTTGGGGCCTTCGTAACATTTATTTAACACGAAAGATCATCAACATAGTAGCCCTTTCCGGCAGGCGTAACGTATTTGGTACATACCGGACAGTCAAACAGGATGTCAGTTTCAAGGGCTCAAATATTGATTGAAAAGCTGATCAGCAACCGTCTTTCGGCGGACGAACTGGCTGAATTGCTTACCGGCACACACGATGAAGCCGTGCAGCAGGCCTATTCGGATGCGCTGGAGGTTTATTTCAATCGATTGCTTGCTGAGGAGTCGGGCAAACGGCACAACCTGCCAGATTAGACCGGTGTAAAAGGATTGTATTTATTACCTACTCGCCTAATACTAATACTATGAAACCCAAAGCTACCCTTAAAATGGCGGCACGATGTATGTTGGCCGCACTCTGTCTATCCGGCCCGGATCTCGCTGCCCGGGCCGGTACGCCGGCCGCCGGTGTGCCAGGCAAGAATGCACTTTTTCCTGTTGCCGACAGGATCAAAGGTAAAGTCACTTCGGCTGTCGACGGATCGCCGATCCCTGGTGTGAATGTGCTTGTGAAAGGCACCCAGCTCGGTACCACTACTGACGCGGCGGGGGCCTTCACGCTGGATGTGGATTCCAAAAATGCTGTACTCGTATTCTCTTATATCGGCTTCAATACCACCGAAGTAACGGTGGGCGGCAAGAGCGTGGTGGATGTGGTGCTGTCGGAAAATGTGGCCACTTTGCAGGAAGCGGTGGTAACCGCCCTGGGTATCAAGCGGGAAACGCGTTCCCTGGGTTATAATGTGGGCAAAATCGAAGGCCGCGACGTGGCCAATGTGGCCAACGAAAACGTGCTGACGTCGCTTTCGGGACGTGTTTCGGGGGTATCTATCAACCAGACCTCCGGTGTAGGATCGTCGATCAGCATTGTCATCCGCGGTGCGGCTTCCTTGAAAAACAACCAGCCGCTGTTCGTAGTGGATGGTGTGCCGCTGGCTAACAGCCTCGCCAACGTGAGCGAAAAAGGAAGCGGCAACAAGGTCGATTACGGTAATGCGATTTCCGACATTAACCCCGACGATATCGAAAGCATGTCGGTGCTCAAAGGGCCAAGCGCGGCTGCATTGTACGGCTCGCGTGCGGGTAACGGGGTAATCCTGATCACCACCAAGTCGGGCAAGAAAGGCAAAGGCCTCGGTGTGTCGTTTTCGACTTCCAACGTATTCGAAAAGCCTTACCGTTTTCTCGATCTGCATTACAAATACGCCAATGGCGAGCGCCCGTTCCAACTCGACGAATCGTCGGCTTACTGGGGCGGTTTGCCGCTGGATGCAGGCATTAAGGAGGTGCAGTGGAACTCGCCGGTCGGTGCCGATGGCAAGCCTGTCGCGACGGAGCTGAAATCGTACAAGGATAACATGAAGAACTTCCTCCAAACAGGAATTACTTCAACCAACAACCTGACTGTTTCCGGCTCGACAGACAAGGCCACCTACCGTGTTTCGTATAACAATATGAGTAACCGCGGTCTGATCCCCAATTCGGACCTGTACCGCAACGCGCTGAGCACGGCTTTGACATTTGATATGTCCAAGAACCTCAAACTGAGCACTAACCTCAACTTCGTGCGCTCGAACTCCAATAGCCGTCCGCAGACATCCGAGCGCGATGGTAACCCGTTGCAGGCAGTCTACTATTCGCCGAGCTACGACGTCCGCGACCTGAAAGGCGTATGGAAGCCGGGCCGTGAAGAAATCGAGCAGCTTACAGTGGCGCCGGGCGAAACCGATAACCCTTATTTTCTCGCAAAACACCTCACGAACGCCTACACCCGCGACCGCCTGTACGGAAACCTGAAACTCGACTGGACGATCGCTCCGGGCCTCACCGCATTCGTTCGCTATTCGCATGATATGTACGACGAGGACCGCGAAACTAAAATTCCATGGAGTTACAAAAGCATGGCCAAGGGTGGTTATTACCTCGAAAACGTAGGCCGTAATGAAGGTAATGCCGACTTCCTCGTGACGAAGACTATCAAAAAGGGTGATTTTGATATCAGCATTTCCGGCGGTGGTAACATCATGAAGCAGAAAGGAAATAACTCCAACCTCGGCGGCCGCGACTTGTCCGTGCCCGGTCTTTACAATATCTCCAATATCCCCGTAGCCAACCGCGTGGTGGGTAATGGCAGCTACAAAAAAGCGATTTACAGCTTGTACGCATTGGGTTCTTTTGGTTTCAAAAACCAGCTTTACCTGGATTTAACTGCGCGCAACGACTGGTCGAGTACATTGCCCGAAGCGAACCGTTCGTATTTCTATCCTTCGGCGTCGCTTAGCTGGCTGGCGAGTACGACATTCAATATGCCGTCGTCCATTTCATTGCTGAAATTCCGCGGAGGCTGGGCGCAGGTGGGTAATGACACCGATCCTTATCAGTTGTATCCCAATTTGGGAACCGGTAACTGGGGTAACCTCGTAACTGCTAACCTGGGCGGGACACTCCTGAACCCGACATTGCTGCCGGAGATCGCGACTTCAACCGAAGGCGGTGTGGACCTGAATATGTTCAACAATCGTCTGCGTTTCGACCTGACTTACTACGACCGCGCCAATACCAACCAGATTTTCACCGTTCCAACAGCTCCTTCGACAGGCTGGGAGAGCAAGAATATCAACGCCGGTAAGCTCGTGAGCCGCGGATGGGAGATCGGGGTGGGCGGTACGCCTATCAGCAACCTGAACGGCTGGACATTGGATGTGAATGCGAATTTCAGCCGCAACCGCGTGACTGTGAAAGAACTGGCACCTAACTTCCCGTATTTTGAACAATGGGGTGAAAACGGAGCGGGCGCATATACCTACGTAGGCGAGCAGATCGGTAACATTTACAGCCGAGGCTTCGCGACCGTTACCG
Organism: uncultured Dyadobacter sp.; assembly: GCA_946481035.1. The sequence continues at coordinate 16,392 of CAMLNK010000004.1, forward strand.
ACAAGAATTCGCCTTACTATCGCTGGCCGATCATCGCCTACGACGGCGACGGCGGTGATATGGACTGGCAGTCGCTGGGTGGCCGTGAGAATAATGTCAAAGTAGGTAACTACAACCCCGACTTTATGGTGGGTGGCCAGGTTAACCTGTCTTACAAACGTTTCTCGCTCGGTTTGAGCCTCGACTGGCGCCAGGGCGGCGAATTTATGTCGTTCACGTACCGCTACGGGGAGTCGGACTGGAAATCACAGCGTCAGATCGACAACCTGATCCCGGGCAGCCTTTATTCGCCCGACCAGCTTGTTGCATTACTGAAATCGGATCCTGAAAAATACATTATCCCGCAAAACGGAAACTTCCCGCGGGTAGGAGGGCACACAGCCGCAACGGGCGGGTTCGGAGCCGATGGAGACGGTGCATTCATCCCGGGTGTTTGGGAGGACGAGGAAGGCAACTACCACGAGTGGCTTGGCGGCGCGGGTACCAAATACATGCCGATCACGGCCATGTACCCTTGGAGCTTCAACCAGCAGGTGACTTTCGATGCGTCGTTCGTCAAACTGCGCGAAATCACATTGACCTACAAAATCCCGACCCTGTTCAACTCGGTGCGCAATGCGAGCTTGTCGCTCTACACCCGGAACATCATGCTCTGGAATGCGGCCAAGATCGGTATCGATCCGGAGCGCGCATTCTGGGCTGACCCGAGCAAAGGCGGCTTCCGCCAGGGTATCGAGCGCCAGAACGTAATGCCGTGGACAATTCCGTTCGGCTTCAAGCTCAATTTCGATTTCTGATTCATTCCTGAAAATTCAAAGCGATGAAAATTTTTAAACATATCCCCAAAATCGTTTTCGCGTTGGTGGTGCTGGTGGCATCTTCCTGTAAGGAAAACCTTACGGAAATCAACGAAAACCCGAATGGCGTAGATCCTAACACCGCCAATCCGAACTTGCTGCTGCCGACCGTCATGACCGGCGTGGGTACACAATATCTGAAACTGGGCTACGGCCGGATCGCGGGTGTGGTGCAGCACACGCAGGAAGATGCGTGGAAAGACGGTTTCAATGACTATAACTGGACAGAAGAGGACGACGAATGGAAAGCATGGTACGGCTTTCTGCGTAACAACAACCTGCTCTACAAGAGATCGGTGGAAATGGGTTTTACCT
>CAMLNK010000005.1 GCA_946481035.1 uncultured Dyadobacter sp.
CATTATTATTGCTTACCAAAATCGAAAACCGGCAGTTTCTGGCAGGTACCGAGCCCATCAGCCTGGTACCGATCATCAACCGCAAGCTGCGGGATTTGGAAGACCTGATCGAGCAGCGGGAAATTGCCGTCAGGACGGCCATCGAGCCAACGGGGCCGGTTATGCACCCGGTGCTGGCGGAGGTACTCGTCAATAATTTGCTGACCAATGCGATACGGTACAATGTGAATGGAGGGACGATTGATATTACACTCAATGCAGGGAGGCTGGTCGTGCGCAACACCGGCGCGCCCATCCATATAGAGCCGGAGCTGATGTTCGAACGCTTCCGGAAAGAGGGTACGCATTCGGCTTCGCTGGGGCTCGGGCTTGCATTGGCGAAAACGATCTGCCAGGTGAATGGGCAAACGCTTACTTACGAAACAGAAGGCCAGTGGCACATTCTCACGGTGACCTGGTAACGATATTCAAGATTTTTCATGGCTAGTAGTGAATAAAGGGAGGGTTTCTGACTCTCCTTTTTTTATGTATTTCAAAAAAATGTTCAACTACAAAATGTCTTCAGAATCCCGACAGAATTGCAACAGGATCGCTACTGAAATTTGAATACACTTAATCAATTTAATAGCGATGACAACAACCCGGAATTTCAGAAAAATCACAGCAGTAGCCCTCGCATCCGCATTATTGGGCGGCACTTCCTACGCTACTTACGAACATTTTGGTAAACCTGATTCAATCTCTCAATGGGTCAGCGATGCAACCCCGTTCATCAAAGCCCGACTTAACGACAAATCTGGTGCGCCAGCGGGCAACGCACCCGGTGCGATGATCCCTGCCGACTTTTCATTTGCTTCCAAAAAAGCCACCGCGGCCGTAGTGCACATCAAATCGACACTGAAACCGGAGCGTACTGTGAGCCAAATGCAAATACCCGAAGAGTTCAGGGATTTCTTCGGTGGTCGCAGCCCGTTCGGCCAGCAGGCCCCCGAGGGTAAAATGGAGAAACCGCAAGCAACCGGCTCCGGCGTGATCATCAATTCCGACGGTTATATCGTTACCAACAACCACGTAATCCAGGGTGCTGAAACGCTGGAAGTAACGCTTGCCGACAAACACACCTACAAAGCGAAGGTGATCGGCAGTGACCCGAACACCGATATTGCATTGATTAAAATCGATGCAAAAAATCTGCCTGCATTGTCGTTCGGTAACTCCGAAAATGTGCAGGTAGGCCAATGGGTGCTGGCAGTAGGTAACCCGTACAACCTGACTTCGACCGTCACTGCGGGCATTGTGAGCGCCAAAGGACGCAGCATTAACATCCTCGGCGAGAATGCAAAAGCCCCAATCGAGTCGTTCATCCAGACCGACGCGGCCGTAAACCCCGGCAACTCCGGCGGCGCATTGGTGGATTTGAATGGTAACCTGATCGGTATCAACACCGCCATTGCCAGCCAGACAGGCTCGTTTGCCGGCTATTCGTTTGCCGTACCTTCGAGCATTGCACATAAAGTGGTGGAGGATATTTCCAAATTCGGTTCCGTGCAGCGCGGGTACCTGGGCGTGGGCATCAGCGAAGTGGACGCGGCGAAAATCAAATCGTTTGACCTGAAAGTAGAGGAAGGTGTGCGCGTCGAGAATTTTGCCGATGAAAGCGCGGCCAAAGAAGCCGGCATCAAAATCGGTGACGTGATCACCAAAATCGACGGCCACGCCATCACCAGCGTGCCGCAGTTGCAGGAGGCCATTGCACAGCACAAGCCATCCGATAAAGTAACTGTGAATGTGAATCGTGACGGCGTCGACAAAGTAGTCTCCGTGACATTGAAGGGCATTTCAGAACCCGCGGTAGCCGACCGCTCGTCCTCTGCCGTAATGGAACAACTGGGTGTCGAACTCAAAGACCTCACTACGCAACAGAAAAAAGAATACGGTATCGGTTCCGGCGCGCAGGTAACGGCCATTAATGCCGGAAAAATCCGCCAGAATACCGATATGGAAGAAGGTTTTGTGATTACCAAAATCGATAAAACACCGGTTGCCAATGCCCGTGAAGCTGTGAAAATGCTGCAAGGCAAAAAAGGCGGGGTGATGATGGAAGGGTTTTATCCCGGCAACGATGAAACCCAATATTTTGCAATTGGTTTGTAAAGTAACCCTCGGTTTTCCGGGCTACGAGCCCCGAAAGGCGTTTCCCGGAAAACCTTTAAAATGATTCATTGACATGAAAAAGAACCTGATTTTGTTGGGAATGCTGACTGTGCTGGGCAGTGTGGTGCTCGCGCAAAGTCCCCAACGGCCGGCTTCCGGCAAGGCATTGACCTACAACTGGATTGTGCCCGACATGAAAACCAACCAGAACCCGATGTATGCCAGCTCGTTTTCGCGCCACCGTATTCAAACCGCCTTCGACAAGGCGCTGGAAAGCAAGGGGCTTACACGAAATACCCAGCATCCGGACCTGCTTTTGCAATTCCATACCTATACGCAGCGCGTACGTAAAAACTACTACGGTGGCGGGGGTTATCCATTCGGGGCTTACCCGATGATGGGCTGGGGCCGTTTTGGCTGGGGATACCCCTACTATGGCGGCTTCGGCGGATATGGATTCGGAGGTTATCCCTATTCCAGCACCGGCACCGACGGCACGCTGATCCTCGATGTAGTGGATACCAAAACCGGTGATATTATCTGGCAAAAAGCAATTTCCGGTGATGTGAGCAATCCCAACCGGCTTGAAAAACAGATTAACAAGGGTGTCAAAAAACTCATGAAAAGCTTCCCCGTGTCATGAAAACGCTTCAATATTTCGCCGCTATTCTGCTCTCCGCCGCCAGCCTGACAGGCTACGGCCAGGATGATCAAATGGTTAGTAATGCACAACAAAACATTGTCACTGACCAAAGCCTGCTCAAAGCCATTGCACCTTACAATGACGACGTCCGTAATGACATTCTCGTTGCCACCCAATATCCCGATGTGCTCGCCAAACTGGCCGGAATCCGGGAAAAAAGTAGCGCCGGGTTTCAGCAGATCATTCAGAATTACGCCCAAAAGAAACAGGGCTGGTTTTACGAAGTGAGCCGCTACCCGGACCTTATGCATAAACTCGCTACACTTCCGCGCAAAACTTCTCACGAAGCAATCGACGGAATGGTGGCCAATGTCGACCCAACTCCCGAGCTGAAAGAAGCCGCCTGGAAGTTGTACAACAATCACCATAAAGACCTGGTGGCAGTGGACAACCTCAATGAGGAAGCCAGCTCTTCTTTCCAAAGCATGATCGCGCTGCTGAACCCCGACGCCCGGCAGGCTTTCAGAACACTGGAAGAAATGCCGGACGTATTGTCGCTTCTCAACGATCACTCCGACCTGGTAACACGTCTTGGCGAACGTTTCAAGGACAATCCGGCCGACGTACGAAACGACCTTGCAGGCATCCACGACCAGATCGAAGCGCAGAATAAGGAAGAACTCGCTACCTACCAGGACGAGTTGAAACAAAATCCGCAGGCGATGCAGGAGCTTAGCCAGGCCTCACAGGAATATGCATCCCAGGGCGGTTACAGCTACCCCGCGCCAACCGGCGATAAGGTGGTGAACTACGGCAGCCCATATTCTTACTGGTTTGGTTACCCCTACTGGTACGGCTCCGCAATGTGGTACCCCGGCATGTACGGCTATGGTTCCGGCTTCTATTTCGGCATGGGTGGTTATCCAATGGTGTACGCAATGCCTTCTCTGGGCTTTTCGAGATGGTTTTTCGGGGGCGCCTACCGGAATTACCCACACCTGTACCGCCAGTACGGCGACTATTACCGCACCATCGCCCCGCGGCATTATGGCTATTCGCCCAGAACCGCATTCATCGGTTCCGCCGCGAGACATTTCAATCCCGGCGTAGGCTCACGATCTTATCTGTTCGACAGAAGTCAGGGTATGCGTTCTGCCCCGCGTCCGATTAATGCGCAAGGCTACCGGTCGATGCCGCGGAGTAATTCATTCAGTGCTCCTTCCCGGTCGTATGGCTCTTTTGGAGGCAGAAGTTTTAATGGCGGGGGATTTAGCAGAGGTGGGTTTGGAGGTGGAGGCTTCCGTGGAGGGAGGCGGTAGGTTGACCCGATAAAAGCGTAAAGGCGGCACGAAGTTGTATTTCGTACCGCCTTTACTTTGGTGGAAAGGTTTTGTAAATATCACCACGAACACTTATTGTTATTATGATGAGATTCGGCGCAATATATTCGATTCCCATTCGATACTGACCGATGCGAATCCGGTAATAACTATGACCAGCCTTGTACCCGAGAATCGGAACGTAGTCAACACCTGCCGTTTCCAAGGTACCGGCCCTCCTCAACTTTTTGAGTACAGCCTCAGTAGCACTCTGCACGTTAGCTGGTAACTTTGCATACTCTTTTTTGAATGACTTTTTGATGATTATTTCCATCCCATTTCCTTGACAAACTCCTCATAGGTAATGGTCTCCTCGCCTTGCCGTGCATCCATTTCGAGAGCGAGCAGATAATCCTGCACATCATCGTTATCGATAATATACGCGAGTTTCCTAATCTCCTCCAATGTGAAGGTCTTGCGTTTTTTCTTTGCTGAGAAATTGACGGTCGTCAACCCCAGCTTGCCGGCCAGGTAATCGTTCCGATAACCTGATACATCAATGAGTTCTCCAATGTTCATAACAATGCGCTCGTAGCGTTTTATAGTTTCATTCATCATGATCGAGGAACTTTGAGTAGATATTAGAATACAAATATGACTAAAAATTTCAACAAAATTGTCGGGATATATTTACAAATTCTGCTTTGAGCTAATCTCCTTTCTCGCAAAGGAGGAAATCACGAATTATCCGCGCATATTTACTCCCGAACTTTACACTTTCTACATATTATGCAGATCAGCGATCTCAAGATCCTCTTTTTCGATATTGGCGGCGTTCTTTTGAGTAATGGGTGGGGCCACGAGTCCCGCGTGCTGGCGGCGGAGAAATTCGGCCTCAATTACAAGGAGATGGATCAGCTCCATAATTTTATTTTCAATGTGTACGAAATCGGGAGTGTGAACCTCGATCAGTATCTCGACACGGTGATCTTCAACCACCCGCGCGATTTCGTAAGGGAAGATTTTAAGGAATTTATGTATTCGCAATCGGTGGAGCTCCCGGGAATGCTTGCATGGCTCAAAGAATGGAAGAAGGATTGCGGCTTCCGGATCATTTCTATCAATAATGAAGGAAAGGAACTGAACGATTACCGCATCCAGAAGTTCAAGCTGCATACCTGTTTCGACGCATTCATTTCGTCGTGCGAAGTAAAAATGCGTAAGCCCGATCCACGGATTTTCGAACTGGCCATGGGCATTGCGCAGGCAACACCCAGCCAGTGCGTGTATTTCGACGACCGCATTATGTTTGCCAACATGGCCAAAACGCTCGGCTTGCGCGCGTACCAGCACACGAGTTTCGAATCGACGAAGGAAATCCTCGAAGAACTGAAAAAAGAACAGTTCGACCGTTTCGGTCCGCCGCGCTGATCAGAATGTGCGGTCGTCGGCGGAAGGCCCGTAAATCGATGGGACGGGGATCTCGTTCAGCCGCATGTATACGGTAAGCTGGCCGCGATGGTGCACCCAGTGATTGATCGTCGAGCCGACGCCCTCGCGTTTGGGCTGGGTAAATAGCACCTGGCCCTGCCGTTTCAAATAGAAAGGCGCATCGAGGTCGGCGTCGCTGACACCGGCCAGTGATTTCTTGGCAACATTAAAAACTTCCTCAAAATGGCCAAGCAGCTCCTCACTGGTAGTAAACTCGAAACGTTTATAAGTGGCAAAATCTACCTCGCCCTGCTCGACCATAAAGGTTATCCAAAGGGGAATTTCGGCTACCAAAAGAGCCAGGTAACCCAGCTCCATGGAAGTGGGGTGCGGTTTGTAACCGAATAATGTCATCGGAATGCGTTCCAGGCATTTGCGGGTCGAAGTATACTCCGCTTCCAGTTCTTTGATATAGGCATCTACTAAGGTTCTGTTGCTCATAGTATTATCCGTTTTTTTTCAGCAAAGCCCTGCAATAATGATGCCGCGGCGAAGATCGGATTCAACATTTATATTGTAAAAATGAAATACAATCTTGACTGGCTCTTGAAAGAATACGAAGAACTGCCCAAAGTTAAGTTCCTGCATTTCTGGGGACATCAGCCTGCCCGAAATGGCCAGGTTACCCAATCATGCCTGAGCCAATGGTGGTATTCGCCATTTACGATCGACGGCGTGGAATACCGCACCGCCGAGCACTGGATGATGGCCGAAAAAGCCCGCCTGTTCGCTAATAATGAATTAAGGCAGCGTATCATCACCAGCACCTCGCCCGGTGAGGCCAAAGCATTGGGCAGGATGGTAGAGCGCTTCGATGAAGAAACGTGGATAGCACATCGCCAGGCTATTGTCCTGGAAGGCAGCATTCAAAAGTTCATCCAGCACCCGGAGCTCCGCACGTTTCTCCTTAACACGGGCGGTCGCGTCCTGGTTGAAGCAAGCCCTGTCGATCCGATCTGGGGAATCGGACTCGCAGCCGATGATCGACGGGTCGATGACCCGGCAAAATGGAAAGGCCTTAACCTTCTCGGGTTTGCACTGATGGAAACACGGGACGTCCTGGATAACCGCTAATTACTATACGTTACCTCCCAAAGTAACTGTTCGTTTCTTTCGCCGGAATTAAAGCGTCAGGATCGCGATGCTCGTACCCCCGATGTGCCGGATCCCCCGGAACCGTGCGTCTTTTTGGTATAGTTCGTTCAAAGCAGTCCACACGCCCGGCCAGTTGGTGTAGTCGTGCCAGATGATCAGGCCGCCTTTGCGCATGATCGTAAACACTTTCTCACTGTCGTTCAGCACATATTCGTAGGCATGGGAGCCATCGATGAAAGCTACGTCCACCGAATTATTGTATTTACTAAAATCAAACGAAGCCGAATCGCCGAACACCTGCCGGATTTTCGACGCTGCCGGATGCCCGATAAACCGCTCGCCGGAAATATCCTTTTTGACATAGCGCACTTCGCCTTCCTCGATTTCCATTTTGGTAGAAGCCAGGTCGTCGGCAGGCAGGTCAAGCGTAACAATCTCGGTATCAGCGCCGCTATTCAGCGCCATATTCAATGTCGTACGCCCCTGAAATGTGCCTATTTCGAAGATTCGCTGCGGGTTCCATTTTTTAACCAGGTTGCTGATCACTTTAAGCTCGAACTCCGTGGTATGCCCGAAGCCGCATTCGTAGACCCCCTCATACGCGGCCGAGTCGTTGCCGAAAAGCTCAAAAACATCGGTTTTAGGAATGATAAAAGGGTCGACAGGCGTGCTGTCGCCGGATTGTTGATGACCATTAGAAGCGTTGTACAATTTCAGCAGCTCATCCCGCGAACCGGAATTCAGCATACCCAATGTGAGGGTGTATCCTACCCTTTTTACAACACCTGCGTACAAACGGACATTATCGAGAGCTTTGCTCATAGTTGTGTAAGTATTAAATTGAACGGTTTCGGGGGCAGACCGCAAGGTTTCCAAAAAGGCCTTTGAATCGCCTTGATTACGAAGCTTTGCAGTTTAAACAAGAGAAAGTATTGATTTACAAATAAATGTATATTTAACAAATTTCAAAACCTATGCCAGCTCAGTACCGCCCGGCTTATAGAAAACCTTTTAAACGGTCAGAGACGCATGTATAAAATCCCCGACATTCGCGGGCTCTACGTGCCGGTTCAGCCGACGGTGAAGCAATCGGCGGAGCGGGTTACGTACCAGGAATTCCTTCCGGATGTGGCTTTGCAGGGGTTTATTTACTGCTATTGGCGATTACAAACCACCGTTCCGCTCGACGATCCTTTCATTTACCGCGTCGTCGCCGATGGTTGTATCGATATCTTTTTCGAGCTGAATAATCCCGCCGAAAGCTTCGTCATGGGCTTTTGCAAAAAGTATACGGAATTTCCGCTTGAAAATAGTTTCGACTACATAGGTGTTCGGTTTTTACCCACGATGTTCCCACAACTATTCAAAATCAATGCGGCGGAACTGAGCAATCGCTTTGAAAATCTGGATGTTGTAACACCCGGCACGGCGCGCTTCATTGCTTCGGCTTTCGAAACGGGGTTATCGGTTGCGGAAATCAAGCGGCGATTTGACGACTACTTCCTGCAATTCACGGCAGGTATCGATTTCAACAACGATCCCCGTTTTTACGGCGCATTGTCCGTAATCCTTCAAAACTTCGGGGTGCTGAATGTCGAAAAAGACCTCGACACCGGCCTCAGCCCGCGGCAGCTTCGCCGGCTTTTCGAATATTATATCGGCGATTCGGCCAAGACATTCAGCCAGGTGGTACGCTTTCAGAACATCCTCCGCGCCAAACCTTCGCAGCAAAGCCTGCGCGAAAACAAGCTGTTTTACGACAATGGCTACTACGATCAGGCCCATTTCATCAAAGAATTCAAAAACCTCTATGGCGTAACGCCCGGGAAAGCATTCGGAAGGTGATTTGTCCGTTTTTTACAATCCTACGTTACGAATCGAACCGAAATTTGTGCTATCAACAATATAAAAAACGAACAGCACATGAAACGGCTTACCCTATTATTCGTATTAGTTTGCATTTGCTGCAATGCATTCTCACAAACCAATCCATCAACTCAAACCAAACACAAAATGAAACTGAACGCGGGTATTATCACTTCCAAACTAGCTCAAACCAAAGCATTTTACACCGAAACATTAGGCTTCGGCGTGACATTCGAGAATGAATTCTACCTCCTGCTCCACGCGCCGGGCGGCGGTTCGGAAATCAGCTTTTTGTTGCCCGATCACCCGTCGCAACAGCCGCTTTTTCACAAAGCTTTCCCGGGACAGGGCGTATATCTGACAATCGAGGTTGAGGACGTAGATGGGTTATATAATGAACTAAAAAAGAAAGGAATAGCTATTCAAATCGACCTTCGGGATGAACCCTGGGGCGACCGGCATTTCGCCATTTCCGATCCGAACGGCATTGGTATAGATCTCGTCCGGTACGTGCCACAGGAACACAAGTGAATGAATTACCGCATTTTATTTGCGAATCATGAACAAACCCTTCCCGTGAGCGGTTATTCGAATGAACTACGTAAATAATGAACGATCACATTACCAGAATCCAGCAGAACATCGAGCCGTTACGGCAGCAGATCATCCAGCACAGAGTTTATTCGGTTATCAAAGACATCGAGGACCTGAAAGTATTCATGAAGTACCACGTGTATGCGGTATGGGACTTTATGTCGTTGCTAAAATCGCTTCAAAACGGTCTCACCTGCACCTCCGTGCCCTGGTTCCCAACAGGCGATGGCGAAACGCGGCATCTCATCAACGAAATCGTGGCAGGCGAAGAGTCCGACGTTGATATGGATGGAAATTTCAAAAGCCACTTCGAACTCTATCTCGACGCTATGGCGCAATGCGGCGCCGACACAAGCGAAATTGCCCGCTTTGCCGATGCGCTCCGCAGGACAAACAGTCTTACCGCTGCGTATGAAGCTGCGGGTACGCCCGAGAAAGCGCAGGAATTCGTCAATTTTACATTCGACACGATCGGCTCCGGAAAAAATTACCTCCAAGCTGCCATATTCACCTTCGGCCGCGAAGACCTTATTCCGGGCATGTTTATGTCGATTGTGGAAGATATGCACCGGAATTTTCCCGACAGTATTTCTATTTTTAAGTACTATCTTGAAAGACATATCGAAGTGGACGGGGACAATCACAGCCACCTGGCGCTGCAAATGACTGCCAAACTCTGCGGGGACGATGAGGCGTTGTGGCGTGAAGCTGAAAAGGCTACGATCGCCTCCCTCGAACGGCGCATTGCACTTTGGGATGGTGTTTACGAGGAAATAGTGCTTGAAAATGTTGTAAAATAACAGGGAGATTCGACCATGTCTATCAACAAAGAATCGGAACTAGCCGGAATGCAGGAGGCAAGCCGTGCGGTGGCCACTACATTACGCGCCATGCGCGAGCATGCGAAGCCCGGTATGACGGCGAAAGAGCTCGACGATTTCGGCGGGGAAATGCTGAATAGCCTCGGTGCTAAATCGGCGCCCAAACTTACCTACGGCTTTCCCGGCTGGACTTGCATTAGCGTCAACAACGAAGTCGCGCACGGGGTGCCCTCCGAAACCAAGGTTTTGCAGGAAGGCGATTTGGTAAATATCGACGTTTCCGCGGAACTGAATGGCTTCTGGTCCGACAATGGTGGCTCTTTCGTACTGGGCGAAGACATTCACGGGCATAACAAGCTGGTGAATGCTTCCAAACGCATTCTGGGCAAAGCGCTCAGCCAGATCAAAGGAGGCGTCAGGATCGCCGATATCGGGCGGCTGATCGAAACGGAGGCTAAAAGATCCGGCTATAAAGTGATCCGAAACCTGGCAGGTCACGGCGTGGGCCGCAGCCTGCACGAGGAGCCCCATGAAATTCTCAATTATTATGACCGCTACAATACGACGCGTTTTCGCAAAAACAGCGTCGTGGCGATTGAAACATTCATTTCAACTGCTTCCACGAGCACTGCCACGGAACGCGACGGCTGGACGCTCGTAGGCTCGCGCGGCGGCTATGTGGCGCAGCACGAGCACACGATCATCGTCACCGACGGCAAACCCGTGATCCTCACGGCGATGAACGGCATTTTCGACTGACTAGGACCAGAATCCCTGCACCTGGATCCCCAGCGGCGAATCGTCCCGCTTTTTGAGCTCCTTCCGCAAACGGATACAGGTAGGGATATGCCCTGAAATATAAACGTTCGAATTGGTCAGCTGCCGGTCGCTAGTCCATTTGAGCATCGAATGCAACCCTCCGTCCCCATTCTTTTTCACTGGCTGAATATTCCAGTTGAAATACTCTTTAAACTCCTCGCGGTGGTTCTCGTGCGCGATCGTGATGGCGCCGCTGATCGGACGCGTACCGGCCAGCTGCTGCAAGGCCAGGTAATGCCCAATACTACTCATATCGCCCAAAACGACCATTTCTCCCGCGTACGTGGGCCTGTGCATGGTCGCGCCTACGCCTACGTACGTAATGCGGTCGCCTGTGCGCAGCGAGCGTATCCATTGCGCGCCCGGGCCGTCCTGTTCGGCGTTGATATACAATGTGCAGGTACGGATATCCTCATCCCAGCCGGCGGGGGTATAATCGCGGTAAATCCCCTCCCCGACTCGAACCTTTATATGCTGGACGCGTTTCCAGCCACTCATATCCATATCGGGGAAGTGGACGTCCACTTCAAAAAAAGTAGCAGGTTCCCAGGCCCGTATTGCCAGTACGGTTCCTGTCTTTCCAAAGGCATTTTCAAGCAAGTGCAGCGCTTTCTGTTTGATGATGTTCATTTCTCGTGCGATTGGTGTTGTTCCAGGGCTGACGAACCAGCCGAAATTTTACTTTACAAAACAACAAGCCCGCGCGAACAGAATAAAGGGAAAAACAGGGGTAATGATTGGACAAAACGCGGTTTTACCAAAAACTACTGCCTCCTCTGCTCCTCCCGGAACTGACCGGCCGACTTCCCCGACACCTTCCGGAACAGCCTCGAAAAGTAGGCGTGATCTTCATAGCCCAGTCCGAATGCGATCTCTTTAATGCTCAAATCGGTGTAATACAAAAGCCTTTTAGCCTCCATCATCACTTCGTTCTGGATCCAGTGGCTCACCGGCTGTCCGGATGTTTCCTTCACAACCTCGTTCAGATAGGAGGTTGTGATGCTCAGCATACCGGCATATTCGGAAGGACTTTTCACAGTTTTAAAATGCTGTGATAAAAGTTTGCGAAATTGGAAAGTAATGGCCGACGGACGCGTTTGCGCAGTCCGCTGCAAGATTTCCTTTTCAAAAAGCGAAGTGAAAATACCCAGGCAAGTTTTCAGCATCGCTTGCACAACCGACTGTCCGTATTGCGTCGGTGCCTGGTAAAATTCCAACAGCAAATGCAGGCTCCTCATGAGCAAATCAGCCTGTGCAGGTTCCAAACTGACCGGAAAACCGTGCAATGCGTATTCATCCACCACCGCCCGGTGATGCTCGTCGAGCAGGCTCATATCCACGCCCAGAAACCAGCCATAAGACCCCTCGGTTTCGAGCGGGTAGTGCACCTGGCCGGGCATAATGCAGAATACGCCGCTGCCTTTGAGTTCTATTTCACGAAAATCGACCATCAGCCGGGCATGGCCGTCTTCCTGGAAAAAGAAATTCCCGTGATTGTCGCGGTGGGCATCCATATGCGGCTCATTCACCCGGTTCATCCGGTCGATGCGGTGCAGGGAAATGCCTAGCCCCGACTCATTGCTGAGATAATTCAGGGGAATGCTCTTTTTGGGCATAAGTCGCAGAAAGTTTTACCGAACGATCGAGCAAATCGGTCGCTTGCAATATTTTATTTTTCAAAAAATAGGGATAATCCGGGTGTTCTTTCAAAAACATTTGGGCAATCCGCGCGGCTTCCGGCGACGAATGGCCGGCAAATGTATGATGCAGCCAGCGGGTCGGGAAGAAAATATCGCCGGTAAGCTGGATTTCCTGCAAAAGGTCGAGCGATGGCCGAAGGTATTTCAGTGCACTTTGCGCACGCAGCGGATGATGCAGGTATGTGAGTGCATCCAGCACCCAGGCCTCTTTTTCGCGGTTTTCTTCTTTTTTTAATGTTTCAAAAAACGCATCTCGCTCCGCTTCGTCATGACTTAATGCAGGTATTACAAACCTCATTCTTGCCTTGCGGTCGGGGTTTTTCGTTGCATTCAGCTGCTCGTTCAGGATTGCTTTGCCGTCGCCTTTCCCTTTCAAAGCCAGCTCGTAAGCCAGCGAAATCTTGTCTTCCTCGGAGAGTACGAGGCCCTTTACTTCCAGCTTGCCGGTCCAGAGCCCGTGCATTTTCTGCCAGCCGTCGTCCGTCAATGCAAGCGCTTTGAATGCCCGGAAATAGGACGTTTGAATGCCTTTATCTTTGGTACTGTTCAAAAGCCGCCAGATTTCCCCTTCGATGCGCGTCTGATATTCAGCTCTTTGCGCTGCATTCAAAAACACCCACCAGCTGGTTTGCAGGTTACCCAGCAAATAGTCGACCAGCAACGGGTCCTGCTCTTTGGGCAATGCATTGAGCGTATAACCCACCAGCTTCTCCGGCGAAGGCCCATCGCCGCGCAGCAATCCTTCCCAGATATTAACCAGCATTGCCCCTTTGAAAACCGGATCGGACGAAACCGCATTGGCATTACCATAGTTTTCTAAGAACCACACCTTCGAAACTGTGTCCATTTTGAAATAGCCATAACCAGTTCCATCATTGTTAGGAAAAGCGAGGTTTTGCGTTCCATTCAGCATTGATTTCGAAACCAATCGCTGTTCCCAAATTCGCCCCGATACGGAATCCTTCCGCTGCTTAATTTTGCCGTTTTCAATGCTGTACTCCGGCATTCCGGGCGTTTTCACCCACACATTGCTCCACACGGCGATGTCCTGCGGCGTACGTTTGTCGATAATGCCGATCAGGTCGTCCCAGCGGGCATTGCCGAATGAATAGCTTTTCAAATATTCGCGCAGACTTTCCTGCATCAGTTTCTCTCCTATTTTCCGCTCCAACTGCCGCATGACGATCGGCGCCTTCATATAAATGATTGCCCCGTAAAGCGTACCGGCGTTTTTGAGGTTGCCCAACTGCTGCAAAATCGGATTGGTACCTGCGGTGCGGTCCACTTCATAGGCGTTGGGATAATGCGCCAGCAGAAAACGCAGTTCGTGATTGATCTCGGGAAAACTCGGGTGGACAATCTTGGCAGCCATGAAATTGGCAAACACCTCCTTCAACCATACATCGTTGAACCAGTCCATCGTCACCAGGTCGCCAAACCACATATGTGCCGACTCGTGCGCAATCACGCTCGCGCGGGCCATGCGGCGGTTCACCGACGCATTTTCGTCCAGAAACAGCGAGGGCTCATTGTAGAAAATAGCACCAGGATGCTCCATACCGCCATATTGGAACGATGGCAGCAGTACGAAATCGAATTTACCGAACGGGTAACCGATAGCAGTATAATCTTCCAGCCAGGCCAGCGATTTGGCGTGCAATTGAAAAACCTCGTCGCGGTTCCGGTTCACTTTCGCCGTGTCCGTTTCCCGGTAGTACATCGTCATCTGCCGGCCATCCAGCGTCCGGGTTTCTTTGAAAAACTTACCCGCCGTAAATGCGAACAAATACGAACTGATCGGCTTCGTCGCCCCGAACCGGTAAACACTCTTCCCGTTTTCCGCTGTTTTCGCTTCCAGTTTCCCGTTGGAGACGGCCTCCCAGCCTTCCGGCGTTTTCAAAGTCAATTGATAGGAAGCTTTCAGGTTCGGCTGATCGAACAACGGGAAGCACGTTGAAGCACGGTCGGGAACAAAAAGGGTGTAGAGGTAATCCTCGCTCCTGTTCAGCGACAAATCCCCGGCAATGAAATCGATAGCTACTTCATTTTCACCTCTATTTAAATGCTTCGCTTCGATAACAATATGCTCATTGACAAACTGATAATCCGCTTTTTCGCCGTCCACGCGGACTTCCTGCAAATGGCTGGCGTCCGCATTAAAATCCAGCACGAGCGCCGAATCGAGGGTATTCAGGTGAAACAAAATCGTCTCCTTCCCCAAAATCTTCCCCGCCTTACCCGCCGGAATATCCAGCTCGATATGGTACCGAATGCTATCGATATGCTGTTTGCGATATTGGTTCAGGGCGAATGAAACGCCTTTTTCGGCGGTTGCGGGTTGCTGACGCGTGCAGGCGGCGGAAATGAGCAACGCTAACAATAAATAAAATATGTGCATATTTGAGTTTAATAAAACACACTACTCAATTTGAGAAATTATGAACCACTCTACTATTCCATTTGAAGGTCACAATATCAGAAGAATTTACGATGAAGAATCAGAAACGTGGTTTTTCTCGATTGTGGACATCATCGCCGCCCTTACGGATTCCGTAAATCCGACCGACTATTTGAAAAAATTGAGAAAACGCGATGCACTTTTGGGTAACTACATAGGGACAAATTGTCCCCAGGTAGAAATGCCTGGCACTTCGGGAAAGAAACGCAAGGTAGTCTCGGGCAACGCTCAGCATATTCTCAGGATTGTACAGTCTATCACTTCGCCTAAGGCGGAACCTTTTAAAATCTGGCTTGCAAAAATCGGGTACGAGCGGATGCAGGAAATGACCGATCCAGCTCTATCCGTAGACAGGGCCCGTGAAAATTGGAAAAAGCATGGGCGTAGCGAAAAATGGATCCAACAGCGAATGATGGGCCAGGAGACGCGCAACAAACTCACCGATTATTGGAAATCGCACGAAATCAAAGATGGTGAAGAATTTGCAATCTTAACCAATATCATTCACCAGGAATGGACTGGAATGACGGTTAAAGAGCATAAAAAGTTAAAACAGCTAAAAAGTCAAAACCTGAGGGATCACATGAATGAGGCAGAGTTGATTTTCACAGCGCTCGCCGAAATGAGTACCCGCCAAATTGCTGAGACCGAACAGGCAACGGGGCTGGAACCAAACAAGAAAGCGAGTAAAAAGGGTGGAAATATCGCAAAAAAGGCTCGGTTCGAGCTCGAAGAACAAACAGGTAGGAGCGTCATCACCAACGAAAACTATTTACCCCCAAAGTCTGACAAAGAATGAGATTATCGATTTACACCTTCATTAAAGTACTGACATTTAATACCTGCTTAGCAACAATTACTGTCACTGCAAAAGCCCAATCCCTCACTCCATTAACCGTCGAAAAAATCATGCGCAACCCGAAAATGTGGATCGGGACGTCGCCAAGCGACATTACCTGGGCAGATGATTCCAAAACGGTGTATTTCAATTGGAACCCGGATAAAAATCCTTCCGATTCGCTGTACGCTTATTCGCTTGCCGGCAAGAAAATCAGCAAAGTAGCTCCCGCGGAAAGGCGGCGGCTGCCCGGCAAAAACGGTATTTACAACCGCGCACGGTCGCTGCGGCTTTATGAGAAGAACGGCGACATTTATATTGTTAACTACAAGGATTTTGCGATCCGGCAGCTCACCAACACGACCGAACGCGAGGCGGACCCGGTGTTTAACGGCGATGAAACGGCGGTGATTTTCGAACGGGGCAATAACCTTTTCAGCATTGCATTGACTTCCGGGCTGATCAGCCAGCTCACTGATTTCAAAACAGGTACCAAAAAGGCGGATAGTAAGCCCGGCGAGCAGGAGAAATTCCTGAAAGCCGATCAGCTGAGTATGTTTGAGGTTTTGAAAGAGAGAAAAGACAAAAAAGACGCCGGTAAGAAGGTTACCGAAGCGGATAAGCCTGCCCGCCCGAAGGAAATTTACCTCGGCGAAAAAAATGTAACCAACCAGCAGGTGAGCCCGGACGGCCGGTTCGTTACCTACGGCCTTGTGCAAATGGATAAGACTGCCAAATCCACCATTGTCCCCAATTACGTAACGGAGAGCGGTTTCACCGAAGATATTTCGGCGCGTGCCAAGGTTGGTGCGCCGGCTTCGGACAACGAGTTTTGGGTATATGATATTCAAAAGGATACTGCCAGAAAAGTGGCGACCGCCGATATTCCGGGCATTTACGACAAGCCCGACTACCTCAAAGATTACCCCAAACTTGACACCGCCTGGAAGAAAAAGGAGCGGAAAGTTGTTTTCCACGGGCCATTTTGGTCGGATAACGGGCAGAACGCGGTGGTGGTGATCCGCTCGCTCGATAGCAAAGACCGGTGGATCATGTCGCTGGACCCGGCGACGCTCTCGCTGAAACTCCTCGACCGCCAGCGCGACGAAGCGTGGATCGGCGGGCCGGGCGTGGGCGGCTATCCGCAAAGCGCGGGCGAAATAGGCTGGCTCGACAACCAGACGATCTATTTCCAGAGCGAAGCCACCGGCTACTCGCATTTGTATGCATTTAATTTAAATACCAATAAAAAAAATGCTTTGACGTCCGGCCGGTTCGAGGTGCAGAATGTGGTGCTTTCGAAGGACAAAAAGAATTTCTACCTCATTACCAACGA
>CAMLNK010000006.1 GCA_946481035.1 uncultured Dyadobacter sp.
CTAAGCGCTATTTGGACAATGCAAAGGAAATTCTGCGCGAAAAAGGCGCCAAAGAGGATGGTTTTTACCAGGATTCCAAGTATGTAAAGATGGCCGGGCATACTGCTTATTCCGGGGTCCTATTTGCATTGGACCATTATTTTGGCAAGAAAACCAAGGGCCGGAAGGATGTGGATTGGTACAAGGCCAACCTGTCCCAGCAGGATAAAAAGATGTTGCAGACGTTCGTATCCGTCTATGAACAATTACACCTCGTGATGGCGTACGATGGTGTCGGAGATGCCGAGTTTATAAAGCTTGGCTTTCAACGAGCTGAACTAATCATCGACTGGGTAGAGCTGCGTTCGGTAGCCTGAGCCATAGCATTACAGCATTGCGAGCCGGGAGATTCAACCTCTGCCCGGCTTTATTTATGAATACAAATCACATTGAATGGAACTCCTTCCCGAAGACGTCTACAAACTCCTTATCTCTTTCGCTCTCGGCGGGATCATCGGCGCGGAGCGCGAGTACCGCAGCAAATCGGCCGGGTTACGGACGCTGATACTGATCGCGATGGGGTCGACGCTTTTTACAATTCTGTCCATTAAAATCAGCTCGGATGCGGGGCGGATCGCGGCGAACATTGTGACGGGTATCGGTTTTATCGGCGCAGGGATCATTTTCCGGGAGAATAACCGGGTGGTCGGGATTACGACGGCGGCGATTGTGTGGGTGACGGCGGCGGTGGGAATGGGCATCGGGGCCGGGTTTTATGAGGTGACGATCTGTTGTTTCGTCATTTCGGGCATGACGCTGGTCATTCTGTCGCCGGTGCAGCAATTCATCCGCCGGAAAAGCCAGATACGGAATTACCGGCTCATGTGTGTTTACCAGAGAAAGACCCTGAAAACTTACGAGAACCTTTTCAAGGAATATAACCTGAAAATCCTGCGTGGCGAACAGAGTCGCACCGGTACGCATATCACCGGCAGCTGGACGTTGCAAGGCTCCGAGAAAAAGCACGAAAAACTGACCCATCACCTGCTCAACGATCCGGATATCCTTGAATTTGATTTTTAACCATCAGTTACAAATGATATTAGTTTTTCATTAAAACTGACATCAATCATGCCCGAAAATGAGCCGAAAAGCACCTTTGTAACGTTATAAATAGCCGGAAGGAAACTTTATACTGCAAAACAGGCATTATAGCAATAACCCACGTCCTCAAAAGATTTACACGGTGCAAACCGGTAAACAGGATCACAGACAACAGTTATGTCCGATATTATTAAACAAAAGATCTGGGAGATCATCGCCTCGAACACTTCGGCATCAGAAGCTGAGTGGTTGCAGCAAAAGGGCTCCCTGCCACGGAGCGTCGCCACTCCGATTGACCTGATGACCGCCTTCGTGGCAGCCCCCAGGTTTCTATCCAAAAAAATTATCCATACCTCCGACGCCGAAAAGGCTGCATTGAACCTTGAAATACCTGGTTTTTCAGTTGAAGGCTGGTCGCTCGTGAGGCTTAGCCGCGTATGGCTGCTCACCCAACTCGATTCTTCCAATAAAGAGGAGTATACCAAAAACATTGAAACACTGTTCGATACGGCGGAAATGAACGAACTGGTAGCGCTGTATTCGGCATTACCGCTGCTTTCCTATCCCGATCAGTGGCTTTTCCGCGCTACCGATGCCGTGCGGTCGAATATGGGTTTTGTGTTTGATGCGATTGCATTGCACAACCCGTTCCCCGAGAAATATTTCAGCGAGCTGGCCTGGAACCAGCTGGTACTCAAAACGATATTCAACGACAAGCCTATTCATTTTATAGAAGGCCTCGGCAACCGCTCGAACGAGAAGCTCGCCGTGACGCTGTCGGACTTCGCGCACGAGCGCTGGGCGGCCGGACGTAGCGTGCCTGCGCAGGTATGGAGGCTTACAGGCAAGTACCTGACGCCCGCATTGCTTGCCGATATGCAGCATTTGTTTGATTCGGAGAAAGAAGAAGACCGCCAGGCGGCCGCATTGGCCTGTGGCGAAGCGTCGCTGCCGGCTGCCAAGTACCTTTTGGCGAAATATACCGATCTGGAAAAATCAGTAAAATCCGGCGCATTGACCTGGGCCGACCTCGAACATTGACATTATGTGCCTCAATCATAACGAAATAACCCAAAATCCTTCGCATTTCGAAGATAGCGAAGAAGCCAATCAGGCTCCCGCGCACCGCGACATCGCCTGGAACGATTACAAGGATCTCATCAAAGGAATGCGGTTTTTCGACCCGCATATCCACATGGTTTCCCGCACGACGGACGATTACCAGGCTATGAACCAGGCCGGTATCGTGGCACTCATCGAACCCGCATTCTGGGTAGGTCAGCCGCGCACGGGCTTATCGACATTCAAGGATTATTACAGCAGTCTGGTAGGCTGGGAACGCTTCCGCTCCTCGCAGTTTGGAATCAAACACTACTGCACCATGGGCCTCAACTCCCGCGAGGCCAACAACGAGCCGCTCGCGGAGCAGGTAATGGAGATCCTGCCGTTGTATATTTATAAAGAAGGCGTGGTAGGCGTTGGGGAAATCGGCTTTGACGACCAGACGCCCGCCGAAGAAAAATACTACCGCCTGCAACTCGAACTCGCCAAGGAAGCGAAACTGCCCGTACAAATCCACACGCCGCACCGCGACAAGAAGAAAGGTACCGAGCGCAGCATGGCCATTGCATTGGAACACGGCATCGACCCGTCGTGGGTGATTGTGGACCATAACAATGAAGAAACCGTGAAAAGCGTGCTAGACCAGGGTTTCTGGGCGGCATTTACCATTTATCCGTTTACCAAAATGGGTAATGAAAGGATGGTGAAAGTGGTAGAACAATACGGCCCTGAACGTATTATGATCAACTCCGCCGCCGACTGGGGCATTTCCGATCCGTTGGCGATCCCGAAAACGGCCGCATTGATGAAAATGCGCGGCATTTCCGACGAAACAATTCGCCTTGTAACCTACCAGAATGCCATCGACGCATTCGGCAAGAGCGGACAAATCGACGTGACGGATTTTGAATCGGGCTACGCGGTCGACCAAACGGAGAAATTTCATGGTAACAGCATTCTGAGAGGTGGCCAGCAACCCGCTCCGGTGAAGGACTTTTTAGTGATCAATTAAAGTGAGCAGTCTCAAACCCTATTTGCAGCTGACGCGCCCGGCCAACCTGGTTACCGCCATCGCGGATATCCTGGCCGGTATGGCGATCGCGCAGTTTACCTTCTCGGATTTCTCGCCTGCATTACTCGTACTTTCCACGCTCGGCCTGTACGGCGGCGGTGTGGTGATGAACGATGTTTTCGATGCCAAACTCGACGCCGTAGAGCGGCCCGAGCGGCCTATTCCTAGCGGTAAAGTTCCGCTTGCCCAAGCCGCGACAATGGGCATTTCGCTATTGCTGCTCGGCATTATTGCTGCCGCTGCATTCAATTTGCAGAGCGGAATGATTGCCGTCGTGGTCGCGATGCTCACCATTTTGTACAATCGTTTTGCCAAACACCACGTATTCTTCGGCCCGCTCGTAATGGGGATGTGCCGGGGCGGCAACCTGATTCTCGGCATGAGCGTCTTGCCCGAATCGTTTCAGCAATGGGCATTCATCGCCATTTTCCCTATCATGTACATCGGCGCGATCACGCTGATCAGCCAGGATGAAGTGCACGGCGGTAAGAAACGCACATTATATATTGCTGCATTCCTTTACCTCGCGGTACTTGCAGCGCAGCTGACGATCGCGCAGGGAAAGGGTAATCTTCTATTTACAATTCCATTTGTATTGCTGCATGCGTGGTTCATTTTCCGCCCGCTGTGGAATGCCATGCAAAATCCCATTGGTCCGCTGATTGGTAAGGCTGTAAAAGCGGGGGTAATCTCCTTAATTGTCATGAATGCGTCGTGGTGCGCGGCATTTGGCTTGCTACCTATTGCCATCGCGGTGCTTGCATTGCTGCCGCTTTCGATGTATTTGGCGAAGGCATTTGCGGTTACTTAATGAATGGGAGAATGGAGGAACGGGAGGATGGAGGAAGGCGGAGTCGATGGTGGCTTCGGGCTAATAAATAAATTGGACGATGGCGGGACGGGGAAAACCTGTTAATTTTAGTCTTTATATCAATGATTTTGAGCTGCGTTTGAACGGATAGTGCTTTCAAACGTTTTAATATTAAATACCCATTTTGCGTGTAATGCCAGATTCAATGCAAACCATAAAACAACGTTTCCAGGTGGAATACAACTATGCCGTATTCTTCACCCAACACCTTTTTGACACCCAGAACCCATTACTGAAAGATTTTTTTCAAGAATATACCGAACAGGGCTTTCAACGTAAAGCGCTGGTGATCGTGGACGAGGGGTTTGAACAGACACAGCCGGATTTGAAAAACAATATCCGCGCCTATTTCGCACAAAACGTGCAGCACGTACAGCTGGCGCCCGAAATCATTTCGGTACCGGGCGGGGAAGCATGTAAAAATGACCCGTCGCAGTTCGATAAGCTCGTGGAGGCTGTCGACGTTTTCGGGATCGACCGCCATTCATTTGTGATCGGTATTGGCGGTGGCGCCGTGCTCGACCTCGTGGGTTACGCGGCTGCGGTTTCGCACCGGGGTATCAAACTGATCCGCATTCCTACAACCGTTCTCGCACAGAACGATTCCGGTGTCGGGGTTAAAAACAGCATCAATTTCCACGGCAAAAAGAACTTCCTCGGCACATTTGCACCGCCGGTGGCTGTTTTCAATGACCTTACCTTCCTGCGCACGCTCGACGACCGCGACTGGCGCGGCGGGCTTGCGGAAGCCGTGAAAGTGGCATTGATCAAAGACCAGGCGTTCTTCGAGTGGATTGAAGAGCACGCGACGGCACTCGCCAACCGTGATGAAGAGGCTATGGCCTACCTCATCCACCGCTGCGCCGAAATGCATACCGACCACATTGCCGGTGGAGACCCGTTCGAATTCGGTTCGTCCCGACCATTGGACTTCGGTCACTGGGCAGCGCATAAGCTCGAATTTTTGACCAATTTTCAGGTGCGTCACGGCGAAGCAGTCGCAATCGGCATTGCTTTGGATTGTGTGTATGCTCATAAAATAGGTATGCTGGCAGAAAGCGATCTGCACCGCATTATAGATGTGCTTACCAAAGTAGGTTTTGAACTATACCATTCAAAACTCGCTGAAAACGATAAAATCAACCTTCGCAACGGCTTGCAGGAATTCCGTGAGCATTTGGGCGGCAGGCTGACCATCATGCTGTTGGAAAAGATTGGAAAAGGAGTGGAAGTGCATGAACTGGACGCCGACATCATCGCACAGTCGGTGGATTACCTCGAAAGTTCCAAAATTATCCCTGCATGATCACGCCTTACGGACACCTTACCTATTGTAGCAACATCCATCCCGGTGAAAAGTGGGACGACCATTTCCGGTCGCTGCGCGAGAGCATTCCTTATATTCGCGAGCAACTAGCGCCCGGTAATCCATTTGGCCTGGGCCTGCGTGTTGCCAATGAGGCATCCATCGAGCTGAGCAAGCCCGAAGTGCTGGCCGAGTTCAAAAACTGGCTCGATGAGCAGAATGTGTATGTATTTGTGATCAATGGCTTCCCATACGGCGGCTTTCACAACACCCGCGTGAAGGACGACGTACACACGCCCGACTGGACGACCGCCGACCGCCTCGCGTACACCAAACGCCTTTTCAATATCCTGGCCGCATTACTGCCTGCCGATATGCATGGCGGCGTTTCAACTCCCCCATTATCGTACAGACTTTGGTGGAAAACCGAAGCCGACAAGCAGCAGGCCACCGAAAAAGCAACCGATCACATTCTCGAACTCCTCGACGAGCTGATCCGCATAGAAAAGGAGACCGGGAAGTTCCTGCATTTGGACATCGAACCCGAGCCGGACGGCATTCTCGACAATACCGAGGATTTCGTAACTTGGTATACCAATCTGCTGCTCCCGAAAGGCACTATTTATTTAGTAGAAAAATACGGAATCGATGCCGACGGTGCGCAAGCGCTGATTTTGAAACACATTCAACTGTGCTATGACATTTGCCATGCTGCGGTTGGTTTTGAAAAACCGGAAGATATTCTCGATTCGCTCAATGAATACGGCATTCAGGTCGGCCGCATTCAGGTGAGCTCGGCTTTGAAGGTGAATTACACCAGCGAAAGAGAGGTGAAACGCAAAGCCATCGAGACCTTCGACGAGCCGGTATACCTGCATCAGGTAGTCGCCCGCCACGACGACGGCCATTTCACGCATTATCCCGACCTAAAAGAAGCACTCACCGACTGGAACGAAACCCACGAGGAATGGCGCGTGCATTTCCACGTACCGCTGTTTGTGAATACCTACGGCGTACTGGACTCTACGCAGGGCGATATTGTGCAGACATTGGCATTGCAAAAAGAGAATCCATTCTCGGCCTATCTGGAAGTGGAAACCTACACCTGGGGCGTGCTGCCGGAGGATATGCAGAAGCCCATCGGCGAATCCATCGTGCGCGAACTCGAATGGGTGAAGAAAGTTTTGAATTATGAATAAAACCGTAGTTATAGATATTGTAGGACTAAGCGCCAATCTGATCGGCGAGCATACGCCGTTTCTGGATGCTTATGTCAAAAAGCGGCATTTGACGCCCATTAAACCGGTTTTGCCTGCGGTTACTACCACTTCACAAAGCACTTACGTCACGGGTAAATGGCCGGCGGAAAATGGGATCGTCGGCAATGGCTGGTATGATCGCGAGGATTCAGAAGTGAAGTTCTGGAAACAGTCGAACAAGCTTGTGCAGGGCGATAAGATTTGGGATAATGCAAGAAAGGCTGACCCGAATTTTACCGTTTCGAAAATGTTCTGGTGGTATAATATGTACTCCACCGCCGACTGGTCGGTAACGCCGCGCCCGCAATACCACGCGGATGGCGTGAAAGCACCCGATTGCTACTCCTACCCGCCCGAGCTGCGCGACGAGCTGCAAGCCGAACTCGGCCAGTTTCCGCTTTTCAATTTCTGGGGACCTAATGCCAATATCAAATCCACGCGCTGGATCGCCGATGCTTCCATGTCGGTCGAGAGAAAGCATAACCCTACGCTGACGCTCATTTATCTCCCGCATTTGGATTATTGTCTGCAAAAATTCGGGCCGGATTTTTCCAAGATCAGCAAGGAGCTGAATGAGATTGATGAGGTGGTAAAAGACCTGATTCAATTTTACGAAGCACGCAATGCGAAGATCATTCTGCTTTCGGAATATGGTATTAACCCGGTGAACAACCCGATCCATATCAACCGCATTCTCCGAAACGAAGGACTGATTTCCGTGCGTAACGAGCGCTGGTATGAGCTGCTGGATGCGGGCGTTTCCAAAGCATTCGCCGTTTCCGATCACCAGATTGCGCATGTTTACCTGAATGATCCTTCCGTAAAAGAGCGGGTTATCCAGGTTTTGAAGAAAACATCCGGCATTGACCTCGTGCTTGATAAAGAAGCGCAGAAGGAATACTATATCGATCACGCACGCTCAGGAGATATTGTAGTCGTTGCGAAACCGGATAGCTGGTTTACCTACTATTACTGGCTCGACGACGCCAAAGCGCCGGATTACGCGCATTTGGTAGATATTCACCGCAAGCCGGGTTACGATCCCGTGGAAATGTTCATGGACCCTAAAAATCCTTTGATCAAGCTGCGCGCGGGCTATAAACTGGCCCGGAAGCTGCTTGGTTTCAGATATTTAATGGACGTCATTCCGCTCGATGCCACACTAGTAAAAGGCTCGCACGGCGGCATTAACATTCCCAAAGAATATTACCCGATCATCGTCACCGACGTGGCCGCTGAAAAGACTGAACTGGAAGCGGTAGATGTATATGACGTGATCTGGAAACACCTGATTTAAAACCCATTCCAAAAACAAATAGGCTTTCATGACGTTGTCTTAGAAACTTACTACTACGACCTCATGAAAGCCATTCTTCGCCTGACGCTCATCCCGTTGGTTGTCGCCGTTGCAGTTTTGGCCTGCAAATCCGATGATCCTGAAATAATCGAGGATCGTTTCCCAGAGGATTCCATCAATTCAAAAGACATTTTTCCGGCATTAACATTCAGCCAGCCGGTAGATCTCGTGCAGGCGCCGGGCGATAGCAGCCGGTTTTTCGTCGTGGAACAGGGCGGGGTTATTAAGGTATTTTCAAATGCGGAAAATGTCTCTTCCAGTTCTACTTTTCTGGATATTAAAAGCAAGGTACGGTCAGGCGGCGAACGCGGGTTACTAGGCCTCGCTTTCCATCCTGACTTTAAAACCAATGGCTATTTCTTCGTCAATTACACCTCCGGCACACCGTTGAGAACGGTGATAGCACGTTACAAAGCCACCAGTGCCACCCAAGCCGATCCGGCGAGCGAAGCCATTCTTTTTACATTCAACCAACCCTACGATAACCACAATGGCGGCTCGATGCAATTCGGGAAGGACGGCTATCTCTACATAGCTACCGGTGATGGCGGCAGCGGCGGCGACCCGCAAAACAATGCACAGAACCTGAAAAGTCATTTGGGTAAGATCCTGCGCGTGGATGTAAACGGCACCGCGAAAGGCAATTACGGCATACCGGCCGATAATCCCTACGCAACGGGAACGACCGGCAATTTGCCGGAAATCTACGCTTACGGCCTCCGCAATCCGTGGCGCATCAGCTTCGACACGGGCAGCGACAGACTTTTCGCGGGCGACGTCGGCCAGAATGAGCGGGAGGAAATCGATATTATCACCAAAGGCGGTAACTACGGCTGGCGTATCAAAGAGGGCATCGATTGCTATAACCCTTCTTCGAACTGTAATGCACAAGGCCTCATAGAGCCGGTACACGATTACAACCAGGACAATGGCGACCGCTCCATTACCGGCGGCTATGTGTACCGCGGCTCCGCCATTCCCGCGCTCGCGGGCAAGTACCTATACGGCGACTATATCAGCGGGCGCATCTGGGCGCTCGAACTCGACGGTAATACCCGCAAAAGCAACACACTCATCATGGAAGGAAAGGGCAATATTTCATCTTTCGGGCAGGATAGCAACGGCGAAGTGTACTATTTGAACTACGGGCAAGGCAAAGTGATGAAGGTGGTTAACGGAAATTTAAATTGAAAAATTGACCGGTCGTCCTATCTTTGCCGGAAATTTAAAACTATTAAAATGTCCAAGGTTCTTATCATTGGCGCAGGTGGTGTCGGTAGTGTTGTGGCACACAAATGCGCATTGAACAGCAATGTTTTCACCGAAATAATGCTCGCCAGCCGCACCAAGGCGAAATGTGATAAAATAGCAGCCGAAATCAAGGAAATGCACGGAGTAACCATCCAGACCGCACAGGTGGATGCCGACATCGTGGCCGAAACGGTTTTGCTCATCAAGCGTTTCCAGCCCAAAGTGCTTATCAACGTGGCACTGCCATATCAGGATCTGACGATCATGGATGCCTGCCTCGAAACCGGCGTGCATTACCTCGATACCGCCAATTACGAACCCAAAGACGTTGCGAAATTCGAATATAGCTGGCAATGGGCTTACCAGGAGCGCTTCAAAGAGGCGGGACTGATGGCCGTTCTGGGTTGCGGTTTCGACCCGGGCGCTACGCAGGTTTTCACCGCGTTCGCCGCCAAGCACCAGTTCGACGAAATGCATTACCTGGACATTATCGACTGTAATGCAGGCGACCACGGAAAGGCATTTGCAACCAACTTTAACCCTGAAATCAACATCCGCGAGATCACTCAGCCGGGCCGCTACTGGGAAAACGGCGAGTGGGTTGAGATCCCCGCGATGTCTATCCATAAACCGATCGATTACCCGGGCATCGGGCCAAAAGAGAGCTACGTGCTTTACCACGAAGAACTCGAATCGCTGGTTAAGAACTTCCCTACCCTGAAACGTGCGCGTTTCTGGATGACGTTCGGCCAGGCCTACATTACGCATTTGAATGTGCTTGAAAATGTGGGTATGACGAGCATCAAGCCAATCAAATTCAACGGCATCGACATCGTTCCCCTCGAATTCCTGAAAGCGGTATTGCCTGCGCCCGATACTTTGGGAGAAAACTACTCAGGCCAGACGTCCATCGGCTGCCAGATCAAGGGTATCAAAGACGGTGAAGAGAAAACCTACTACGTTTGGAACAACTGCGACCACGCCGAATGCTACCGCGAAGTACGCGCGCAGGCCGTGAGCTACACCACAGGCGTTCCTGCGATGATCGGCGCGATGCTGATGCTGACGAACGACGAATGGATGAAGCCGGGTGTATATAATGTAGAAGAACTGAATCCGGATCCTTTCATGGAGCTGCTGAACGTCCATGGCTTGCCGTGGCATGAAGCGGTGAACATCGAGCTTCCCCACGAATATTAAAATGAAAAGAGGCGGTTTTGAAAACCGCCTCTTTTGTTATCCTTCCATCGTAATCACCGCCCGGGTGCAAACCCCTCCTATCGGCGGATTGAATTTCGAAACTTTCACAGTCACCTTCTCGACCGTCGGGTAATGCTCCCGTATTTTTTCAATTACATTAAAACCAATGTGTTCCAAAAGCTTGGCAGGCTCTTTCATGACCTTGGCCGTGAGCTGGTAAATGGTTTCGTAATTGACGGTCTCACTCAGCTTGTCGTGCTGCGCGGCACGGAAAAAGTCGGTGGTAATCGTAATGTCCAGGGCGTATTTGTTTCCGATGCGTTGTTCCTCGGGGTAATAGCCGTGATATGCAAAAAATTCGAGTCCTTCGAGACTGATCGTTCCCAATGGTGGTGATTAGATTTGGTCAAAAAATGAACCGCCGCCTGATTTCTTCGGCGGGCTGCTTTCTCTTGGCCGGTTGATACCCGCCGAAGAATCCCTGGCCTTCTCTGCCACCTTATGCATTTCCGCCAGCACCTCTTCGGCTTCGTCGGCGGCAGTCCTTTGTGTTTGTCGGGGTCTGTTATAAGCAACCGGTTCTTCACGTACCGGTTCCGGAACTGGCACCGGCGCGGGCTCAGGCTCCGGAACTGCCGTAACAACCGGCGCTACGGCCTGAATTTCCTCTTCCGGCTCAACCGCCTCCGGCAGCTCAGGATCTACTTCAAAAACGGCTTCCGGTTCAGGCTCTTGTTCCGTCGTTACTTCGAATACCACTTCCGGTTTATCATCCTGCAACACTACTTCCACCTCCGGTTCGGCAGGCTTCTCTTCCACCTCGATTTTCACTGGCGGCTGGAATACCGCTTTCTTCGGAATTTCGATTTCGGCTATATGCTTTTTAATATCCTCCATTTTGTTGAGGACCGATTCCTTATCGTATTTCTGTTCAAAACGCTCCACTGTTTCCAGCGCGCTGTTTGCCAGTGAACTGAGCTGTACGATAAGGTTATCACGGAAGTTTTCAATCGCCCGGAAATCACGCTCCTGGAACTTCACTTCCTGCGCAAAATCCTCCTTGAACTTCGATAACCGTTCTTCCGTTTGCTTGATAATCTGGTTCGTACGCTGCTCCGCTTCTGCCACCAGGTCATTCGCCGCCGTACGTGATTCTTCTATTCTTTTTTCCGCGTTTTCGTTCGCTTCTTTCTCGATTAACTTACTGGTATCTTCGGCTGCTTTTAAGGTTCTGAATAAGGTTGATTCGATATCTTTCAACTTCGCCAATTCCTTCTCCGCGTATTCCAGCTGCATCTTCAGCAAGTTGTTTTCGCTTGAATACCGCTCCCATTCCTGAGACAAAGAGTTCAGGAAAGCATCTACTTCGTCCGGGTCATAACCTCTGAAAATCTTTTCAAAAGTGTGCTTGCGTATCTCTATAGCGGATATTTTCATGATGCATTCTATGCTTTGATGCCTAGTTAAAAACGGTCGTGTAAGTTAAAGATATATGTGTCATTTTTCAAAGTATTTACCAACATTACCATATTATAAGTATTGGCTTACGCGACCTCCCAAACCGATATCATGCGGTCGTCGCTGCACGAAATCAGTTGATTTTCAAAGCCCGTCCAGAGCAGTTTATTCACGGATGTTCCATGCCCCGCATGACGTGCCCGGTCGATAATTTTTTTAAGCCTGAATGTGGCTGCATCCCACAATTTGATGGACTTGTCCATGCTGCAAGTAGCGAAGAGGGAGCGATCGGGACTGAATGTAATGTCGTTGATCGCGTACATATGCGCGGGAATGTCGGAGACGATACCGTATGCATCATTGACGTCCCATATTTTCAGGTGCGCGTCCCGGCCGGTGGTGAACAGGTATTTACCATCCGGTGAATACTTAACGGAAAATACCGAGTTTGTATGTGCTTGAATGGTCTTTTTTAATTTAAAGCCATCCAAATCGAAGATATGGACGTTGCAATCGCTGTCGCCGGTAGCGAATTCGTTGGTCTCCATATTGACGGCAATGCTGCGGACACTTTTGCCGGCGATCTTGATATGCTTCTGGACCGCAAATGAAGGGACGTCCATCACCACTACCACGCCATCGCCTAATGCCACAAGCGCCTTATCGCCAGCAAAACGTATGTCGAAAATAGCGGCGGTTGTGATTTTGGAGGTCTTTTCAATCGCATTCTCCTTCGTATTCAACACCTGAATGCCTTCAAAATTCTGCCCTATCCACAGCGAATCGCTGCTTTCGTGTAATGCGAGCGCGTATACGGATGTGCCCGCACGCGCGACGAGTTTTCCCAGATCCGGCTTTTGCAAATCCCATTGAATGACGAAGCCATCGGCGCCCGCTGAATAAAAGCCGCGGCCCGTTTCGTCAGAAATAATTGTATAAACACTGTCCCTATGACCGGAAAAAGTATCTACTTTGCGAATATTCATCTTTATATTTTTGTAGCAAACAGTATTACCATGCCCCTCGTTCATTCCGAAAAGATAGAAGATAGCAGCACATTACTGCTCTGGAAACTGACGGAAACCGAAGCGGAACTTCAAAATGCACTGGGTAATGGTTTTAACCAGGAGGAACTCGACAAAATTTCCCACCCGCAAAAAAAACGCGAATGGCTAGCCAGCCGGATGCTGATCAAAACATTGGCCGAGCAGTTTGGCATTAACTACGTGGGCATTCACAAGGACGAACACGGCAAGGCATTCCTGATCGACAACGATTCGCACATTTCCATTACCCATACCGCTGAGTTTGTAGCGGTGACGATCAATCCGGCAGCCGCCGTGGGTATCGATATGGAAAAGGCCGACCCGAAACTGCAACGTACCTCCAAAAAATACCTTTCGCCACCCGAGTACGAGCATGCGCAGGACGAAATGGACCGCCTTTGCATGTACTGGTGCGCGAAAGAAGCTTTGTATAAACTCTACGGAAAGAAAAAGATCAGTTTCAGGGACGCCATTTTCATCAGCCCTTTTGAAAACGCTGATATTATCCTCAGAGGAAGCCTTACCGACGAAGACCTCGTCGTGCCCTCGAACATTCACGTCCGCTGGTTCGACGGCCATTGTCTGGCCATTGCGCTCTGATATCAGCCTTCGGGCAGTTCGTCCAGCGTCGATTTCAGTATTTTCTCGATTTCCTTAATCTTATCCTGCTCGCTGGTCTTCTCGTACGACAGGATCAGGTTGCGCAGCACGCGCTGCACGATTTCAAGATTGGTACAGGGCTGGTAGAATATGTCCTTGGATTTGATATTCAGCTGCGCGATGTAGTGATCGATGTCCGTTTTGGAAAAAATGATCCCGCGATTGAACACATTAATATAGAACTGCGTCTTGTCGTTCTTGTAAGTCAGCACAAACAGATTCGGCAAATTGACGCCATACACCGGCATTCCCAGCTTTCTCGCAATCAACAAATAGATCACACACAACGTGATCGGGTTACCGCGCCGGCTTTCCAGCACCGAATTGATCATCGAGTTAGTCGGTGAGTGGAAATTCTTGGTGTTCGCGGCGAAGTTCATCACGCCAAAGAAAATGCTGTTGATCCGCTTCACCTGGTCCACCGCATTCATTTCCTCCTGGAACTGGATCCAGATGTCATAGTAAAGCTGTTCGATGGTGGTTTTCAACTTGTCGAGCGACAGGTCGGGATAATGGTAGGTCGCGATGATCCACATACCTTCGAGCAGGTCGAGCCCCCCGCCATTCTTCCACGCTTGTAACCGTTCTATCATTATGCTAAGCTGCAATTCGTGGATCAGTTCCTCGATTTTACGCTGCACGATCGGGTTGAAGCTCTGCTCCCATTCAGTTTCCAGAAAAGGTATCACTGTTCCTCCCAACGATAATATCTTCCCCTCAACATGCTGACTTACTTCATGATCTTCATCATCAAGCAAGGATATCAGTGCCTTGATTTCTTTCTGGTTCATTTTCCTCAAATCTGCGTTTTACAACCAACGGATAAATAAAAACATTTTTTTTTAATGGACGTCAAATTTTCTACTTTTGCCCGGAAAAAAAGCGGGCTAAAAGCCGTTTTGAACACCATCTATACCACCATATTCTTATAAAAAACGCGCATAACGCATGAAAATTCTCGTTACCGGAGGGGCCGGTTTTATCGGTTCCCATACCGTTGTAGAGTTGCACAATGCAGGATTCGAACCGGTCATTATCGACAACCTGTACAACTCCAATCTCAACGTTTTAGAAGGAATCAAAAAGATCACCGGCAAAGAGTTTCCGTTCTACGAAATCGATTGCAATGATGCCGACAAGGTAAGGGCTCTCTTTGAAAAAGAAAAGTTCGACGGCGTGATCCATTTTGCGGCTTATAAGGCTGTGGGTGAGTCGGTTGAAAAACCTTTGAACTACTACGAAAACAACCTCATTTCCCTTCTGGTACTGCTTCGCGCTGCCAAGGAATTCAATGTCGATAAGTTTGTATTCTCCTCGTCGTGTACCGTATACGGCCAGCCTGAAAAGCTGCCGGTAACTGAAAGTACACCGCGCCTGCCTGCCAACTCGCCCTACGGCAACACCAAGGCGATCGCTGAGGACATTATCCGCGACTATGTGCATTCAAATCCGGGCCTGAAAGCAATTTCATTGCGTTATTTCAACCCGATCGGCGCACACGAAACGTCGCTCATCGGCGAGCTGCCGAATGGCGTTCCAAGCAACCTGGTACCATTCATTACGCAAACAGCCGCCGGCCTCCGCAAGTCGCTTACCGTGTTTGGCAACGACTACAACACGCCCGACGGCACCTGCATCCGCGACTTCATCCACGTGGTGGACCTCGCGAAAGCGCACGTAAAGGCGCTCGACCTGCTCCAATCGCAGACGGATACTAACTATTATGATGTATTTAATGTAGGAACGGGCGAAGGTTATACCGTTTTGCAATTGATTAATACTTTTGAGGAAGTAAACGGCGTGAAACTCAACTACACCATCGGGCCACGCCGCGAAGGGGACGTTGAGAAAATCTACGCGCAGTCCGACAAAGTAAACAATGTAATGAAATGGCGTGCCGAGAAAACCATGGCCGACGCATTGCGCGATGCATGGAACTGGCAATTAAAACTCAAAGCTGAACAATGAAAAAAATCTTGATTACGGGAGGAGCGGGTTTTATCGGCTCACATGTGGTTCGCCGGTTTGTCAACTTTCACCCGGAATATCATATATATAATCTCGACGCGCTTACCTACGCAGGCAACCTCGAAAACCTGCGCGACATCGAAAATGCGCCGAACTATACTTTTGTAAAAGGCGATATCGTCGACGCGGCATTTATCGATAAACTTTTCACCGAAAACGACTTCCACGGCGTGGTACACCTCGCGGCGGAAAGTCACGTGGACCGTTCGATCTCTGACCCGATGTCGTTTGTGATGACGAATGTGGTGGGTACCGTAAATCTTCTGAATGCTGCTAAAAACGCGTGGAAAGGTGATTTCAGCGACCGCCGTTTTTACCATGTTTCTACCGATGAGGTTTATGGTGAACTCCACGACCCGGGTACATTCTTCCTGGAAACAACCAGCTACGACCCGCGTTCGCCGTACTCGGCTTCGAAAGCATCTTCCGACCACTTTGTAAGGGCATATCATAATACTTACAAGCTTCCGGTTGTTATTTCAAACTGCTCGAACAACTACGGCCCGAACCACTTCCCTGAGAAGCTGATCCCGCTGATGATTCACAACATCATTCAGCAAAAACCACTTCCTGTTTATGGAAAAGGTGAAAATATCCGCGACTGGTTGTTCGTGGAAGATCACGCGATCGCGATTGATGTGATTTTCCATAAAGGCGCCAATGGCGATACCTACAATATTGGCGGCCACAACGAGTGGAAAAACATCGACCTTGTTCACTTGCTTTGCAGCATTATGGACCGCAAACTGGGCCGCGGCGAAGGCGAAAGCGCGCAGCTGATCACTTACGTGACCGACCGCGCGGGACACGACCTGCGTTACGCGATCGACGCCACCAAATTGTCGGAAGAGCTGGGTTGGAAACCTTCATTGCAGTTTGCAGAAGGCCTGGAAAGAACCGTTGACTGGTACCTCTCGAATCAGGATTGGCTGAACAACGTTACCTCCGGCAACTACCAGAAATATTATGACGAAATGTACCAGGATCGTTAATCCGGTCATTTCTTTACTCAATTACAACTCTATTTATGAAAGGCATTATTCTGGCCGGCGGTTCCGGTACGAGATTACACCCGCTTACATTGGCGGTAAGCAAGCAGCTCATGCCGGTTTACGACAAGCCGATGATATATTACCCGCTGTCGATCCTGATGCTGGCGGGCATTCGCGAAATCCTGATTATTTCGACCCCGCACGACCTGCCGCATTTCGAAAAGCTGCTCGGCGACGGTAGCCGCCTCGGCTGCGAGTTCAGCTATGCGGTGCAACCAAGCCCGGATGGGCTCGCGCAGGCATTCATTATCGGCGAAGAATTCATC
>CAMLNK010000007.1 GCA_946481035.1 uncultured Dyadobacter sp.
CTCATCAGCCACATGATCATGTGCGCCGATTCGGGCATGACAGATATAAAATCCCAGAATGTGTCGTGGGCGGAAGCAGCCTGCGGGATCTCATTGTCGGGTTCGGGTTTCACGGCGTGTACCAGATCGGGAAACTTGATGGCATCCTGGATAAAGAACACAGGCATATTGTTCCCGACGAGGTCGAAATTGCCTTCCTGTGTATAAAACTTGACGGCGAAGCCCCGCACGTCGCGGGCGAGGTCGGTTGAGCCCCTCGACCCCGCAACGGTTGAAAACCGGACAAAAACCGGCGTTTCAATGGAGGCATCGCTGAGAAATTGCGCTTTCGTATATTGTGTGAGCGGCTCATAGAGTTTGAAAACCCCGTGTGCGCCCGAGCCGCGTGCATGCACGACACGCTCGGGTATCCGCTCATGATCGAAATGCGTTATTTTTTCGCGGAGAATAAAATCTTCGAGCAGGGACGCACCCCGGTCGCCTGCTTTAAGGGAATTCTGGTCGTCGTTGACTTTGACGCCGGTATTGGTATTCATCAGTTCGCCCGTGGAGTCCTCCATATGCGGAGCCAGGCTTCTGATTTTGTCGTTTTCCGGCTGGTCAACTTCCGGATTTTGTTGCGCTTTTCTTTTGGCCATAGTTGTTGATGGTTAAATTAAGCCTCCTGCGAAGCCTGGTATGCAATGTCGTTTTCCGCGATTGAGGCCAGCAGTTCGTCGCTTGCCTGTTCTTCGGCGAGTGTTTCTGCCAGAATATCAGCCACTTGTTCCAGTCCGAGGGTGGTTGCAAGCTGTATCAGGCCCATGTAGGAAGCAATCTCATAATGCTCGACTTTCTGAGAGGACAGGATAATGCCTACATCACGCGTGGCAGTACCGGCGTCGGTACTCTCGATCACGCCTTCCCCTTCTTTGGTGAGCCCTTCCATCGCGTCGCATTTCTTGGCAGTATTTTTCTGTTCCAAAAGCCCGAAAACCTGTTCGAGGCGCGACACATGTTCTACGGTTTGGGCAAGGTGCTGTTCAATCGCCGTTACCAGTTGTTTCGAGCTGGCCGCCTGGCTCATTTTGGGCAATGTCTTCACCAGGTGGTTTTCTGCCCAGTAAATGTCGCGGAGGCAATCCAGAAAGAGTTCATACAGGGCCGGTTCGGCGGTAGTTGAGGTTTTTGTTTTGAATTTAGGTTCTGAGTTTGTTTCCTTTTTCATAGTTGCATGGTTTAAAAAACGGTTGCATCAAGCAAAACATGTTCCAGCGCTTTTTGTGCCTGGTATGCAAGTTGCTAACGCACCGGTCTAGGAGGCCGGCGTTGTTGCCGACCTCTGTTCAACTACCACCACGATGATGCGATGTTATACGACATGAAAACCTTGGTCTTTTCAACAAAAGTTGTACTGGACGGCGTCCCGGCAGGTTTTTCGGGGCGATTTAAAATGCTTCACCTCGAATCCGGCCAACTCTTTGTGTACCGGGTCCATATTACCAAACAGAAATACGCGGGTACGCATGTCCCGGGAATGGGAAGTCCGGAGGAGGATATTGCCTGGTGGCAACGGATGTTCCATGCGCTGGTTTCGTTCATCGAACGGTATAACCGGGAATATGGTTACCTGCCTTCGGACAAGAATATTTACCAGGATAGCCGCTTCTACACCGGCGAGGGATTGTTCGGGAATAAGGTAGGTTTTGCGGTCGACGAGGCCTTGCAGCGCGACCTGGCCGACCGCGAGGTTGTGTTACCGGATTTCGCAGATCAGGCGCCGGCAATCGAAGGAATGCAGGAATAACTGGGCAGATATGCTGGCATGATTTTGTACCAAACGGGCTGATTTTAAGCACTCATTTTTAATCTTAGTGAATATGAAAGCTCTTTCCTGTTGATCACTTGCACAGCACTATCAGCGCTGCCCGCATTTTCGGACCATTTTGCCAGCGAGAGACAATTTGTTACGGAATCGCCCGACCAGGCATTAACGATGGCTCCCCACGCAGGGAATTGATTTGCAAATCCCTGTCTCAGAAATTGTTGCACAGTGCCACTTCCGGTACTGTGGATTTTTTTGTACAGACGTGAAAACACATGAACCGAAGCAACGATATCGTTTTCGCCGACCGGAAAGATGCGGGAGAGCAGCTGGGTCGTTTTCTGACAAGACGTTACAAACACGCCGATCCGCTCGTGATGGGCATTGCCCGGGGAGGGGTGGAGGTGGCATATCATGTCGCCAAATGCCTCGAAACCGACCTTTCCATGGTTATTTCGCGGAAGCTACCTGTACCCGGCTATCCCGAAGTAGGTTTCGGTGCTATCGCGGAAGACCTATCGGTGTACGTGGCCCCGCGGTACAAAAAGTCGCTCGAACCGGAAACGATCGGCGGGATCATCGACGAGCAAACCGACGAGGTAAACCGCCGGATCAGAATGTACAAACAAGAGCAACCGCTACCCGACATGCGCGGGCGGACCGTCATCATCGTGGACGACGGCATTGCTACGGGCGTGACGCTCGTACCTGTGCTGCGCCTGTGCCGTAAAAGGGGCGCCGCACGGGTCATAGTGGCCGTTCCTGTTGCCGGTAACAACTACGACATTCATCTGAACGACGCCGACGCACTCGAAATACTGGTAATGCCCGAATGGTTTTACGCGGTAGGGCAGGTGTATGCTTCCTTCCGCGATCTTACCGACGACGAATTGCAAGCCATTGTCCGCAAGGGCTCCTACCTGCGGTCGGGCTGGGAGCATGTGCGCAGTTTACATAACTAGTGCAGGATTTGGCGGTGAATATCCTTCATGGCCAATCGGTTATAGTCGATCCAGTAGCGGCACATGGCTTCCAGGAGGCCATGCAACTCTTCAAATTCCATAGGTTTGATAAAAAAGGAGTTGGCTCCCGCCTGATAACAGCGGTTAATGTCCTCTTGCCCGGCTGCGCCGCTCAGAATTGCGATGGGGATAGTTTTCCATTCTGTTTCGGTGTTGGCGGGTGTCTGACGGATCAATTTCAGCAGTTCCAAACCACTGATGGCAGGCAGTTGCAGATCGATGATGATCAGCGCTGGCCGCCGTCCCTTGAACTGCTCGGCCGATTGCAGCACCATATATTGGTAAAGCTCTTGCCCGCCCTGGAAAAACCGGACGTGGTAATCGGGCAGGAATTTGGTAAAAATGTTCCTTACGAGCTGGCGAAAGTCGCTTGAATCCTCGACAAGGTAGATTTCTTTTTTGCTCATGGATGTATTCTTCAAACAGTGTGGTGTATTTAAATGGCAAAATGCGTTCCAGGGCCTCTCAGTGTGGAAATTGGAAAGAAACCCTTCGAAGACCGTCGGCACCCGACTTGCCTCCGCTGATCACGCCGCCCAGCAACGACACGAGCCGTCGCACGACGAGCAGGCTGATATGCCGCCCTATTCCGGAATCATACGGTTCGTTTTCGGGCATGAACAGCCATTCCGGCAATGCTTCTCCATGATAAGCGACATTTAGGGTCCAGATCGTGGCGCGTTTTTCCCAGCCCATTTCGATCCGCTGCACGCGCATGACGCACGTGAGGTGGAAAACGATATTTTTCAGTATCCGCTGGATTTTTTCCTCATCACTGTCTACCAGCGTTTCGCTGTCCCCGCTCAACACAACCGCAGCCTTGCGCCTTTGGAGCATTTGCAGCGCTTTTTTTCGAACATATTCCAATGCAGCCGCCGGTCTGAATGGGGTAGGCTCAGCACGCACATTGCCGGTTTCCATGGCGCAATAATCTTCCAGATCGGTAAATAGCTGCGTCGCATATTCGGTGTTGTTGTGCAGGCGGGCGAACAGGTCGTCCCGCTCGGCTTCGTCGGCCGCCAACGGCAGCAGCGAATGCAAGCCGGAAATGACACCGAAGGTGCTACGCAGCTCGTGGCTAACGTGTTGTATTAGTGCTAAATAGTTGCGTTGCGTTGCCAGGCTTTCCATAGTGTCCGGGGCCGGCGGAAAGATGTCGCTCATCGTCGGTCAGGGGTAGATACGGTGTCCCACCAGAAATTACGCAGGTTTTTGAAATCGTTCTTCCACAGTGATGCGTTTTTGCCTTTGGTCATATACGCATTGGCATTACGTTGGTAGCTGGCATGGATGTCTTCGGGTTTGTCGGAATAAGAGAACACAATGACAGGTACCGAGCGGCAGTTTTTGCTTATCAAAAGCTGATGGATGTTGATCAGCAAATCCAGCCCGTCCTGCCGCCCCGGCAGGTACAGATCCATGAGTATCAGGTATGGTGCGGGTTGTATGCTGTCCCAGGCACGCCCGAGCTGCTCGTTGACGTCCGCCGCATTGGTAAATTCAGTGACCCGGACACCGGGCATACAATCCTGCAAAGCATTCCGGATAAAAAACAGGTGATCCTCATTATCCTCGATCACGATCACACTTCCCCTTTCGCGGCCCGCGGATGCAGGCGCTTCATCGCTCACATGGCTGGCATTCAGGAAGCAGGCATCTACGGCCTTGGCCAGCTTCACGAAATCCGCTTCGTGCACCGGTTTTTCAAGAAATGCATTGACCCCGCGCTCATAGGCATCACGTACAAGCGCACGGTTTGAGGTAGTCGAGAGCATTACCACCGGAATGTGTCGGGAAGTGTCGTTCAGTTTCAGAATGCCGAGTGTTTCCAGACCACTCATCCGGGGCATATTCATATCCATGATGATCATCGTCGGATCATCAGAAATGCCTTGATTATTAATTAGTTTGATAAGATCGTCTCCTGAGTTCAGTTCGATGATCCGCACGGGGCTGATGACCTGCTCGACTGCAAACCGGATCAGCATGCGGTCGTCTTCGTCGTCATCGGCAAGGTAAATAGTCTTCATGCGGGGCGTTACAGCTAAAAGAATATCATTTATTAAAAAAATAAACAAATCGTGCCAGGGAGGCTGATGGCACAATTTTTACCGCCAGCTGGGCAAAAATCAAAATGAACGAGGGATGAAAACGGAAAATAACGAATCAAAGTCTTTCTTCCAGGTAGCGGAAGGAATTTGGGGAATAAAGGATGTGATGGTCAATGTATACCTTATTGCCAATCCGGATAAATCATGGGTGCTTGTCGATGCGGGTTTGAAGAGCGCATTCAGCAAAATCAAAACTGCTGCCGCCGAGCTTTTTGGCGAGGGCATTCCGCCCGTTGCGGTGATCCTGACCCACGGGCATTTTGATCACGTCGGTTCACTGGATGCGATTCTCCGCGAATGGCAGGTGCCGGTATACTCCCATTTTCTGGAAACGCCTTACCTGACGGGCAAATCGGATTATCCTCCGGCCGATTCGAGCGTGGGAGGTGGCCTGCTGTCGTTGGTGTCGGGGTTGTATCCCAATGACCCGATCGACCTGATCGACGCCGTCAAATCGCTGCCGCTCGACGGTCACATTCCTTTCCTGCCCGAGTGGCGGTACATACACACACCCGGCCACGCACCCGGGCATATCAGCCTGTGGCGCGAAAAGGACCGCGTCCTGATCGCCGGAGATGCGTTCGTCACCACCAGGCAGGAGTCGGTGTTCAGCGTGCTTACCCAGCGCAAAGTGGTTTCCGGGCCGCCCAAATATTTCACCTGCGACTGGTACCAGGCCGATAAATCGGTGAATGCGCTCGCCGACCTCTCTCCGGAGGTTGTGGCGACGGGCCATGGCAAACCTATGTCGGGTAGGGGAATGTGACAGCAGCTGATGGACCTGGCCCTTAACTTCTCCGACAGGGCCGTACCGCGCTATGGCCGGTATGTAGCCGAACCTGCGGTGACCAACCGCGACGGCGTGGTGTCCCTGCCTGAGGTGCCGGCGAGGCCGGGGGCGGTTTGGGCATTGGTAAGCAGTGTGGCTGTGATCGCATTGGGATGTGTGTATTTTTCGCGGCAGCGTTCGCGAAAACAACTACTCACGATCCCCAGTTTTTCGTAGGCCTTTCCCAGGTATTTCGTATGTAGCCTTCCATAGCCCCTGCTATCGGGTGAAGTCCTGATAATGGTACAGTTTTTACTTCAATGCGCACATTTCAACGGTAAAAAAGCACGGGGTTTGAACCCGTGCTGCAAAACGAAGTGCTATGAGCGAAGTAAGGAACATGGTGAAGTGTATGGCCAGAATCTGGCGGATGTACAAGAGGCAGGAGTCGCTGTTCCGGTCGGCGATGGGGCTCGATATGTCCAGCCGGTTGAGGCGCATTTGCAGCAATGGCTACATGATGTCGCTGTTGTTCAAGAAGGACGTCGGAAGTATGTATGAATCGGTCAAAAGTAACCTCGATGACGGTGAGCTGTCGAGCATTACACGGAGCGTCGATGAATTTGACGGGCAGACGGTGGACCGGTACGAGCTATTGTTGGAAATCGCTTCGCACCAGCAGGTGATCCTGCAAGAATACCAGGCGCTTTTGCCTCATCTCGACCATGACAGCGACGCCGCACGTGCTTGCAGCGAGCATATCGATAAACTTTCGATTCTGGAAAGTTCGCTTGTCAAGGAGGTCAACAGTCTCCCCGACGAGCGGAAAGAGGATTTTTCATACGTTGCGTGAAATTTCAAAATCTGTTAAAACCGTATGGATACACTTTGCTAAAAAGAAACCGGGGCCACGCAAGCGCCCCGGTTTTTGCATTATTGGGCTTACTCCCGGTTATGAATTGTCATGCACAGGTTTTTGCTGCTCGTTCATTTGATGGGCCACCACGCTGTCGGGTGTGACCGCGCTCATGGCAATCTGTACCTTGTTTTTCAGTCCCGAAACCACCTTGTCCTTACCGGACATCAATGCTTCGTAGCCATCGCGGGCTACATCCGCAGGGTCGGCCAGGTCATCCTCGTCCTGCACAGCCTTGCTATCCTGCATATCGGCCTTGTCGAAGAAATCGGTATCGGTAACGCCCGGCATTAGTGCAGTGATGGTCACGCCGGTTTCTTTGGTTTCTTCACGCACCGCTTCACTGAAAGAAAGTACAAATGCTTTGGTACCGTGGTAAACCGCCTGCCATGGGCCGGGTAACTTGCTGGCGATCGAGGCCAGGTTGAGAATGCGGCCGGAACCCCGGTTGACCATGTCGGTCAGGAAGCATTTGGTGAGAATTACGAGCGAAGCGATATTCAGATCGATGATCCTCAGTTCGTGGTCGATGTCCGTCTGATCGAACTGCCCGTACACTCCCTGACCTGCATTATTGACCAGGATTTCTACCTCGATCCCTTTTTGTTTGATATCCGCATAAAGGCCGAACGCTTGCTCGCGATCGAACAAATCCTTCGCGATGGGCCATACTTCCACACCCGCGGTGCGCAGCATTGTGCTGGTTTCGTCCAGTTCGGCAATATCCCTTGCCGTGATAATGAGGTTGAAACCGTCTTTGGCGAACAGTTTGGCCAATTCCAGGCCGATCCCGCTCGTCGCCCCGGTAATGAGGGCGTATTTTCCTTTGTTTTCCATGATGATGTTTAGTTTGTTATCGAAGACTTTTCATGGCCAAAGCCGCAGCCAGCCCGCCCAGCACATACCAGGCAACGGTGAGCAGCTTTGTCTCGTCGGTTCTGGCGACGGTGCTTTCATTCAGGCCGAGCGGTTTCGCCAGGCCTATGGCGCCGAGGCCGGCCATCAGGCCATAACCCGCCCCGCGGAGCAGGATGGTGTCGTTATCCCCTTTCCCGATCATGGCATAATAACCCGCGTTGCTGGCAAGGTCGGCCACGAACGTGGATGCGGTGAGCACCTCGCCGGAAGGAGCGTCCAGCCCCAGGGCCTCCGTGGTTTTGGAAACGGCCTCTTCGCCGAGCAGGTCAATGCGGGGTGCTTTGTGAGAAACACGTTTGGCGACCTCGTGCACCAGGTTGAGCACGACGGCCCCCGTAATTCCCCCCAGAATATTTCTGATCTCTGGTTTCATAGTATTGTTTATGGTTTGGATGAAGAAATACACAAGCAGCCTTGCCAGCTGCTTGTGAAGCGCTATTACCCGAAAAAACCGAACCAGCCGCATAGGCGGCGCTCAGGTGAGATTCTTCTACAATATTCCCCAGCCGGCGTGGCATGTTTATTTCTGGGCTGTGGGCGGTTTCGGAATAGCGGGGCCTATCGACAATATTTAAAATCAATCCATGGAACAGAAAACAAAACTGGGCGTGGCGCTCGTAGGGCTGGGTAAATATGCGACGGAACAGCTGATCCCGGCATTACAGCTAACGCAAAACTGCTACCTGGCCGGGCTGGTCAGTAGTGATCGGGAAAAAATTGAAAAATGGCAGCAAGACTGCGGTTTAAAGGATGACAATCTCTACACCTACGAAGATTTCGACCGCATTGCGGACAATGCCGATATCGACATTGTGTATGTGGTGCTTCCCAATGCATTGCACGCCGAATACTGCATCCGTGCCGCGCAGGCAGGCAAGCACATTATCTGCGAAAAGCCGCTCGCGATGAATCTGGAAGAATGTTACCGGATACTCGATGCTGTTTCGAAAGCAAATGTGCGGTTTTCGATGGGTTACCGGCTGCATTTCGATCCCTTCAACCAGGAGATGATGCGGCTGGGGCAGAAGGAAGTTTTCGGTCCGGTGCGGAAAATGGAACTGCTTGACAGCATGGATATTGGTACCGAAAGCCCCTGGCGCATCGACCGCGAGCGCGCAGGCGGCGGGCCGCTGCTGAATAATGGCATTTACTGCATTCAGGCAGCGATGTACATTACCGGCAAGCTGCCGGTGGCGGTGGAAGCGCGCTTTGCCCCGGTTACCAATCCCGAGCTGTTTAAGGAAGTAGAGGAAGGGCTGATATGGACGATGTTTTTCGAGGATGGCGTGACGGCGCATTGCGAGACAAGCTATTCTAAAAACCAGAACCTGATGCGCGCGGAAGGTACCGAAGGCTGGTTTGAACTGAATCCTGCCTACGAATATACGGGCCTTACCGGGCGGACTTCCAGCGGAATCATGGAGATAGA
The DNA here is from genome assembly GCA_946481035.1 of uncultured Dyadobacter sp. Next base: position 8,970 of record CAMLNK010000007.1, read on the forward strand.
ACCGGTCAATCAGCAGGCGCGGCAGATGGACGACTTCGCACGGTGCATTATGGCCGGCAGCGAGACGCGCGTCCCGATTGAAATGGGCATCCGTGATATGAAGGTCGCTGAGGCCGTGTATGCCGCGGCGCGCTCAGGAGAACGTGTGGAACTGCATTTGGAAGCGTTTGCTGCCCTTCCCGAATTTTAATCGTTATACTTATCATGGAGGATAAAAACTACACAGGTGCTGTGCCCGGACAACACCGGGGTGACTCTGTAACAGCCGAAGGCAGCCGCACATTTGATGATATGACAGCCGCGAAAGCCTTTTTCTTACAAGTCGAGGCTAAGTTGCTCGATGTTGATCATTGGCATGACCAGGCAGGCGAAGCGCTTGCCCGGTTCACGCTGACAGATCTTGCCGGAAACCCGGCAGGTGGCATTGCGCAACAGGGATTGTTGATTAAAATCGACATTCCGGGGCCGGGCTCGGAAGCGGGTGGGGGATACGACTGGGTAAAAATTGAGGAAATTAAGAAAGCGGATTCCACAGATGTGGAAAGCACGGCGCTGCGTGTCCGCCCCATTGCCGCCCCCGGCTCGGGTAATGAAGAACCTACCCATTTTTACGACGAAAAATCGACCAGTACATTCACAGTTACACGGGAGCACACCTCGGTGACCGTAGCCATTTACGATCGCAACATCAATCCCAATACCGAAGCCGACTCACTGATCGACAAAGTCAGAAATGCGCTAACGGGGCTATTGGGCGAGAAGGTATTTTCCAAAATACAATGGCAATCGCTCGTCGATGGCCTGTTGAAATGAATCGGGCCCGGTCTCATCGGTTATTGCTGGATTGCGTGGTGGTATTGTTCTTCCAGGAGCATTTCCATTTCGGCCAGAACATGGTCGAAATCGGTGCGGCGGGTCCAGTCGATCGTTTTGTGAAGCTGTGTGTTCAGCGGGCCCCATCGTTCGGGTTCCCCGTCCATGCTGATCACAACGCTGGGCGTTTCCACCGCCGCGGCAATGTGTGAAACGCCGGTGCAGTTGCTGATCAGCAAATCGGCGTTTCTGATAAGCTCGCCTATTTCCCCCAGGCCGGTTTGGCCGGTGAGGTCTATGGCCGGGTAATCCATCCGGTCGATTACTTCCCGAGTGATCGGCGCTTCGGCCGCTGTACCGGTAATCACCACCTGATAACCCATGCCGGCGCATTGGTCGGCCAGGCAGGCGAAATGCGAAGGCGGCCATTGTCGCCATGTGCCTCGCGAGCCCGGGTGCACGCACACGTAGCGATCGAGGCTGGGCAGTTTTTTATACAAATTCCTCCTTTCTTCGTCTCCGACGGGAAATTCCAGGCGATCGCCACGGATAGGAATGTCCAGATGCTCCATCAGTCGCAAATGCCGGTGAATTTCTGAAATGCCTTCCGGGTATTCGACGAAGCATTCGGGATTTCCCTCGTGGCCCTCGGTATGAAACCCGGCGATGGCGCCTGCACCAAGGTCGTGTAGCATCTGGTTGACTACGCTGCCATTTCCCTGCATTTGCAATATCAGATCAAAACCTTCTTTGCGCAGCTGGTTCACAAACTGTTGCCAGGCCAGCTGCTCGAAAGGCTGCTCAGGCAGGCCGGGATAACCGGGGAAATGGATGAAGCCATCGAAATAGGTGTCAAACCGTTCGGTGAATGATTTCGCCCAGGGCAGGCCTAGCAACACGATTTCAGCATCGGGGTAGGCCGCGCGCAATGCGCGGAACGCCGGGACGGCGCAAAGCATGTCGCCTAGTTGCAATGCCCTGAGCACGGCAATTTTACGGGTGGTTTCGGCTGGAAATTTCATAGGAAAAATACTTTATAACGCAGAGCTCCGCGAAGTGTCCAGTAAACAGAAAGATATGGGATAATTAAAGAGGTGAAAAGCATTTCGAGGCGGTGCAGAAGGGAATCGGAGGTGCCTTTCATTCGCTTTACTACAAACGAAGCGACCGCCATGGCCCATACCGCCAGTGCGACGGTGGCGGTAACCCACATACCGGCCACGAATGCGGCAATGGCGGCCACGGTAGCGAGGATGATCACGTAGTTTGTCCACACAGGCCCCGGGGAAATCCTGGTCCGGTAAAACTGCGGGTGTTTTTTAAACAGCAATGCATTGAACATACTCTTGCGCTGCTCCGCCACACTAACCCCCCAGCCGGCCTCCCGAACCGGATGGCACACCGCAGCCTCCGGTACATATATAATAGGGATGTGTTTTTCCAATAATTTGAATTCCAAATCAGAATCCTCGCGCCAGGCAATGGGGAAATCCTCGTCGAAGCCGCCGGTGAGTTCCAGTGCGGCGCGGGAACAGGCGCAGTTAGCGGTAATAAATGCAGCAGTAGCAAGGTGGGCGACGTTCTTTTCGTAGTCTGTCGGTTTTTTGGAAACAGGCACTACCACCTTTCCTGTGAATGCAATGAAACGTTCGGCTTTCGCGTGGTAGCATTCGGCATACTCTTCCAGCCAGAAAGGATCGGGAATGCAGTCGTCGTCGGTAAAGACGATGAGTTCCCCGCTGCTCTTTTTCCAGCCGTAGTTGCGTGCCGCGGCGGGTCCTTTTTTGTAGGGTAAATGATGGAAGAAAACGGCACAGTCGGGCTGGTCGCGTACGAAGCGCGCGACCAGGGCTTCGGTTTCGCGGTCGGGGCCGTCGGATACCACGATTACCTCATAGAACGTCCGCCAGTAAGTTTGTTCGCGCAGGGCATCGAGGCATCTCCTGAGAAGTGCCGGACGCCTGTAAGTGGGGATGATAACGCTGATATTGACCGGTAACATTATTTTTCAAGGATAAATGAGTTGATAATCAATGCATCGAAAGGCGAAGTCCAGAAACACTCGATGGCGTCGCGCGGGGAACATACGATCGGCTCGCCGCGGGTATTGAAGGAGGTATTGACCAAAACCGGCACGCCGGTAAGGGCCTTGAATTCGCTGATCAGCTCGTGGTAGAGCGGATGCTGCTCTGCATTGACGGTCTGCACACGTGCGGTGCCGTCGGTATGGCGTACAGCGGGAATGTAATCGGCCTTGTCGTCTTTGACAGGATATACAAAAAGCATGAATGGCGATACATGCGCATTTTCGAACCATTCGGGCGCATCTTCTTCCAGAACCACGGGCGCTACCGGGCGGAAATCCTCGCGGTCTTTGATGTCGTTGAGCCGAGCCTGCATTTCGGGGTTGATTGGCGAGGCGAGGATGGACCTTGCTCCCAACGAACGCGGACCGAACTCCATCCGGCCCTGGTACCAGGCGATGATCTTGTCCTGTGCCAGTATTTCAGCTGTTTCCTTCGCTACATTATAAAGCCGTTTGTAGGGTGTTTTGGCCCAAAGCATAAACTTTTCGATTTCCTCATCGCTGTATTCGGGACCCCAGTAGACGTGGCCCATCGGCGCGGTGTAGCGCGGACCATCGGGATCGGCGTGCAGATGGACGTCCAGCCATTGCGCAGCGCCCAATGCGGTTCCGGCATCACCGGCTGCGGGTTGTACCCACACATTTTTGAACGGGCCCTCGTCGCGGATCACCGCATTCATGACGCAGTTTAATGCCACGCCACCCGCCATGCACAGGTTTTCGGCGCGGGTTTGATCATACAGCCATTGAACCAGTTTCAAAACCGTTTCCTCCAATGCTTTTTGCAATGAATGCGCGATGTCGTGATGAAGCTGTTCGAAAGGATCGTCCTTCTTGCGGCCCGGTCCCCACCATTGCTCCGGATCGAAATCGTCGATTGTGTATTGCCCGTCGTTGCCCACATGGATGACCGAGCGGAAGTCTTCGAGGTAAACAGGCTTGCCGTAAGAAGCCAGCGCCATCACCTTGTACTCGTCCGACGAATGCAGGAAGCCGAGGTAGGTGGTGATTTTTTCATACAAAATACCCAGTGAATGCGGCATATCCACGGTAGCGAGCTGTTCGAGCGTATTCCCTTTTCCAACGAAGTAGCCCGTAGTCGCTTTTTCGCCCCGTCCGTCGATGGTCAGCACAGCTGCTTCGGTAAATGGTGAAGGGAAGAAAGCGCTGGCGGCGTGGGAAATGTGATGGTTTACATACTCCCATTTCTCCGAAAGATCGCCGGCGCCTGCCAGGCGTTTTTGCAAATGATGGGGATAGCCGTCGCGCAGTTGCGCGGGAGCATTGCGGATGTAGTTGAGAAAGATCGTATCCCAGCCGTTGTATATTTTCGACGGTGCCAGAATGTCGCCATAAGCTTCCTCTTCATATACCGATGCGTCGCTGACGCCCTCGGGATCGAACGAATAAGCAATGCGGTCGACGTCTTTCAGCGTGATACCGGCCGTTTTCAGGCAAAAGTCGATGGCATGGAACGGCATTTCCCAGGTGGTGAAGGGAACAGGCCGCTTGCCGTGCTTAATGTGAGTAAACCGCTCTTCCTCGGCTGCTGCTATGAGGCGGCCGTCTTCGACCAGTGCCGCGGCGCTGTCGTGAAACGCCGCATTGATTCCCAGTATGTACATAAGCGATGGTATGGTTTGAAAAGCGGCGAGCCACACAAGTACCATGCCAGTGACAGGACCTCCCGTCGAAGCTCGTGGCGGGCCCGCAAAATCGTCCGAGTGGGGTGTGTACGCCTGTGGAAGTTCTTCCACCCGGATAATTACCTCGTAATCAGGAAAGCGTTTCGAAGCGATGGCATTGTTTTTTACAAGGCGCCGTCTGTTTTAATCCAAATCCAACCAATATGAATGGGACGAGCGACAAAAAAACGCGGCTGAAAATCTTTACATGGCATATTCATGGAAGCTATCTCTACTACCTTTCACAAGGCAATTATGACATTTACATTCCCGTTACCGAGGCCTCGCCGGAAGCCCGGACGGAGGGCTATTATGGTCGTGGCAAAACTTTCCCGTTCGGTCCGAATGTGATCGAAGTGCCTGCTGCTGAGGTGCGGAATATGGAGTTCGATTGCATCCTGTTCCAATCCGAGCGCAATTTCCTGATCGACCAGCATGAAATCCTCTCGGACGCCCAAAAGCGCTCGCCCAGGGTTTACGTGGAACACAACACCCCCGAGCGGCACCCTACCAACACCCGGCACATTATGACCGACCCCACGGTGACGCTCGTGCACGTGACGCATTTCAACAAGCTGATGTGGGATAATGGCAGCCTGCCGAATGTGCGGGTGATCGAGCATGGGGTATGCATTCCCGAGGTGCAGTGGAAGGGGGATATTCCAAGGGGCATTGTGGTGATCAACCACATTGAGCAGCGGGGCCGTATTACCGGCTGGGATGTTTTCGAAGAGGTCAGGAAGCACGTTCCGATTGACCTCATCGGCATGGGTACCGCACAATCCGGCGGGCTGGGGGAGGTGCTCAACCCGCAGTTGCCGGAATTCATCAGCCATTACCGCTTCTTTTTCAACCCGATCCGCTCCACCAGTTTCGGACTGGCTGTTTGCGAGGCCATGATGACGGGCATGCCGATCGTCGCGCTGGCGACCACCGAATATGTAACGGTAATCAAAGACGGTGAATCGGGCTGGATCGATACCGATATCGACAAGCTCATCGAAGGAATGCACCGGCTGATCGACGACCCGCAGCTGGCGCGCAGCCTGGGCGAAAATGCCCGGCGCATTGCGTTCGACCGCTTCGCTATTGCCCGCTTTACCTCCGATTGGGAGAAAATCTTTACAGAAACCATTCAACTTCATCATCATGAAACGGAAAATAGCATTTATCAGTGAGCACGCATCTCCGCTAGCGGTGCTGGGCGGTGTCGATAGCGGCGGTCAGAATGTGTACGTGGCCGAAATTTGCAAGTCGCTCGCCAGGCTGGGGTATACCATCGATATTTTTACAAGGAAAGATGATGAAGACCTCCCGGAAGTCGTCGACTGGCTGCCGGGCATCCGGGTCGTGCATGTGGAGGCAGGACCTGCGCGTGAAGTACCGAAAGAGCAATTATTGGGTTTTATGGATGAATTTACGGCCAGTATGGTAGCATTTATCCGCCGCCTGTCTCTGGAATATGAGCTGGTTCATGCCAATTTCTTCATGTCGGGGCTGGTAGCGTCGAAGATCAAGCGAATGCTGGGTATTCCGTATGTGATCACATTTCATGCCCTGGGCAGGATCAGGATGATCCATCAGAAAGAAAACGATGCGTTTCCTGCGTCGAGGCTGGATATCGAGCAGATGATCGTGGAAGACGCGGATTATATTATTGCCGAATGTCCGCAGGATAAGCAGGATCTCATTGAGCATTACAACGCCGACCCGACGCGCGTTACCATTATTCCCTGCGGGTTTAGTTCGGACGAATTTGGGCCGGGAGTTTCGAAAGCAGGTGCGCGAAGGCGGCTGGGTTTACGCAGGAATGACGTGGTGCTGCTGCAACTGGGCAGGATCGTACCACGGAAGGGCGTCGATAATGTGATCCGGGCGATGCATTATTTGAAAGAAATACCCAATATCAAACTGCTCGTGGTGGGCGGCTCCGACGAAAAGCCCGATTTCGACCGCGATCCGGAGTTCAGGCGGCTCAAAGCGCTGGCCGAAGCGGAAGGTGTTGAAAGTAAGGTCATTTTCACCGGTCGCAGGAACCGCAGACAATTGAAATATTACTACCGGGCAGCGGATTTTTTTATTTCAACGCCGTGGTACGAGCCATTCGGCATTACCCCGCTCGAAGCCATGGCCTGCGGTACGCCGGTGATCGGCTCGGATGTGGGGGGCATTAAATACACCGTGGTGCATAGCGAAACCGGTTTCCTGGTGCCGCCGCACGATCCGGCAGCGCTGGCGGAAGCGGTGAAGACTGGTATTTCCTGCCCCGAACAGTATCGTCGGCTCTGCCGGAATGCATTGCAGCGCGTGAATGAAAACTTCACATGGTCGTTCGTCGCGCAGAAGGCCGACGGGCTATACATGCGGGTGATGGGCGAACGCAAAATCAGGCCGGCTTACCTGCTGGATCTGAGAAGGACCCAGACCAAACCGTTGGGTGGTTATCAGGCAAATGCAATTACATATGCTTCATGAATTGGTAAAAGCCGTTTTTCTGGACAAAGATGGCACGCTTATCCGCGACGAACCCTATAATGTCGACCCCGCGAAGGTCGTATTTGAAGATGACGTCTTTGAAGGGCTGCGAACGTTACAGGGCGACGGCTACCGGCTGGTAATCATTTCGAACCAGCCGGGGCTTAGCATGGGTTTGTTTTCGCAAACCGAACTCGATGCGCTGGTACATTATTTCGAAGACCGTTTTGCGGAAAATGGCGTTATGCTGGCTGGATTCTACTATTGTCCGCATTTGCCGGCCACCGCCGAGGCCGCGTGCGATTGCCGCAAGCCCGAGCCGGGCCTGCTGTTTCGCGCCGCTCGGGAGCTGCATATTGACCTGGGCCGGTCCTGGATGATCGGGGATATTCTGAACGACGTTGAAGCAGGAAAGCGGGCGGGCTGCCGTACGGTACTGCTCGACAACGGCAATGAAACCGAGTGGGAAACCGGCCCTTACCGCGAGCCGGACTACACTACCCGGTATTTCCTCGATGCCACCGATTATATCACCGCGCAAACTATTTCCTCGGATGATACCACCCAATTACCGTAACGTCCTGTGCATCCGGGCCGATAATATGGGCGACGTGATCATGTCGTCGCCGGCCATGCGTGCCCTGAAAGAATCGTTCGGGAGCCGAATTACCTTGCTCACATCACCTGCGGGGAGCATTGTTGCGCCCTACCTGGCCTGCGTCGATGATGTGATCGTCGCTTCGTTGCCCTGGGTGAAAAGCGAAGGCATGGATAG
>CAMLNK010000008.1 GCA_946481035.1 uncultured Dyadobacter sp.
CAAGGTCATTCGCGCCGAAATGATCTTTGGCTGCATCGAACATCTGGGCAGCGGTTTCGACGGGGATCGTGCGGATATTGGCATTTGAAGCTTTCAGCTGCGTGGGCCCGCTTACGAGCGTCACGTACGCGCCGGCAGCCGCAAAAGCTTCCGCAATGGCGTAACCCATTTTGCCGGAAGAACGGTTGCTGATAAACCGGACCGGATCGATCGGTTCAACGGTCGGGCCGGCAGTAATAAGGATGCGTTTGGAGCTGGCAACAGGTCGTTTCGAGAAATGGTCGTTGAGTATTTTTATGATATTCTCAGGCTCGGCTAATCGTCCGTCGCCAATGAGCCCGCTCGCCAGTTCGCCGTGTTCGGGGGAAATGAAAATGTTTCCGTAACCAATCAGCCTTTCAATATTGTGCTGTGTCGAAGGATGTTTGAACATATCCACATCCATTGCAGGCGCAAAGTACACCGGGCACCTTGCAGAGAGGTAAATGGCCGTCAGCAAATCATCGCAATGGCCGCTGGCGCATTTGGAAAGCGTTTTTGCCGTCGCAGGAGCTATCACGATCAGGTCGGCCCAAAGCCCGAGCTCGACATGATTATTCCATTCACCTGCTTCATTTTTGGTGAATGAGGTAAGTACGGGATTTTTGGATAGTGTCGATAGCGTCAATGGCGTAATAAATTCCGTGGCCGACTGCGTCATCACGACCCGCACTTCCGCTTCGGCCTTCACGAGCAGGCGCACCAGCAAAGCACTTTTGTAAGCAGCAATGCTACCTGAAACGCCCAGTAGTATCTTTTTACCTTTCAGATTCAATTTACGAGGATTTGAATAGTGGCAACCGGTGTAAAGTTAAAACAAAAAGCCCGCCATCAATCAGATTCATGGCGGGCTTCGTAAAATACGGTTGTATTATTCTTCGCTGGCGTCGCGGTAGCTGTGGTAAGTTTTGCCTTCGATGAACTCGTCGATTGCAATGCTTCCAGCCTTAGGCATACGCTCGTAAAATTTCGAAATTTCGATTTGCTCTCTGTTTTCAAACACTTCTTCAAGGTTATCCACACCGGAAGCAAATTCGGCCAGTTTGTTATTCAGCTCTTCTTTCATTTTGCTGGAAATCTGGCGTGCCCTTTTGGAAATGACCGATACGGACTCATACAGGTTACCTGTTACCGCCGCTATCTTGTCTGTATCACGGGTAATGATCGATGGATTCGTTGCCATAATGGTCTGATATAGTTAAATTTTTAAAACAATATAAATGGTGCCTGCTATTGACCGTTCGGGGTATTGACAGCCGGCGTGGTAACCTTGGCCGGTTTGGTAGCCGGATCGGGTTGAGATTCTTTCAATTTCTGACGTTCCGCTTCTACCTTGGCGATTGTTTCGATCTGCTTCTGGCTGTCGTCATACATTTTTTCGGCATCGCGGTTATATCTGCCGGTAGGATATTTGTCGACAAGCTCCTGATAGAACTTGACAACATCCTGGAATCTTTCTTTCTGCTTGTCGCTGAAACTATTGCTCGCCAGGTTGTACTGGGATTCTACTTTCAGGAATGCAAGCTCTTCGTTGTATTGCGAATCCGGGAAGTCTTTCCGGAAATTTTCAATCGAGATAACAGCCGATTTCAGTGACATTGGGTTGAAATCGCTGATCTTGTGGTACAGCCTGGCGCGCTCGTAAGCTTTCCGTTCCAGTTTGGACCTCAGTTCCAGAATATAACGGGTACATTCTTCGCGGAAAGGGCTGTCGGGATAGGTATTGATAAAATCCTGCATAGCCTGGATCGCCGTGTGTGTGCTCGTCTGATCGAGGTTGTAGGGCGACGAGTCTTTATACAGCGAAAAAGCGTGCATATACAGCGATTCCTGCGCGTAGTCGCTGCGTGCGTAGGTGTCGTAAAATTTCTTGAAAAGGAACTGGCTCGTATTGTACTGGCCCTGATGGTATTGCGAGTAAGCGTAATAGAACTGCGCAAGCTCCGATTCGGTACTTCCTTTCAGTAAAGGAATCAACTCCTCAAACAGCAGTCCTGCGCGGTAGTAGTCCGCTTTTTTGTAATAGGCCATGGCAGCATCGTATTTCTGCTGATCCGTACCTGTCTTCTGTAACTTGGAGAACTTACTGCAGGAAGTAACAACAAGGATTGCAATGAATAGCAAGAAATAGCTTGCCGGACTGTTTTTTCGCATATTAACTGCAAAGGTAATAAAAAAAAGCTACACGATTCATAACGAATGCGTAGCTGATATAGTGTTAAAAGTTAGCCTATTGCTGATGGCGAACGAGCATTTTCTTGGTGGCCACTTTTTTGCCATCGACCGACAACTGGTAGAAATACAGGCCGGTAGCCATGTCTCTCGTATTTATCCTCAGCTTACGATCATTTTTATTGAGTGTGAACTCCTGCATCTGTGAGCCGAGCACATTGTAAAAAGTCAGTTTTGCATCACGCAGGCCCGGATTGATCGTGAAATCAATTTCAGCGTATTCACTCGCGGGGTTGGGGTAAACATTGGAAACCGAAATCTTGTCATTGACGAACAAAAGCTCTTCTGCTCTCAACTGAGCCTCCATTGCGGGTGATTTCTTTTCACTGCCTTTTTCAGCGACTTCGACAGCCAGGGTACTGTTATCTGCCGCATTAGAGGATGCAAAAAGAAACGAAGTGTAGAATGTATTCAGCGCTTTTGGATTTTGCAAAGTCAGCGGCTTATAGCTGGGGCCACTTGAAAAGTTTGAAAATTTGATGTTCTGGGATGCGGGGGCTTTCTTTTTGCCGGCTATATTCAGACGGCTTCCCCCCGATACACTTTGAGCCTGTAACCCGTGAATACTCAGGGCTAAGGCTAAAATCATATATATAAAACGTATAGTTCTTTTCATAGCTGCAATCGGATACTTTTGACTAATGCGTTATGTGTTTTTAGCTGAAAAGTACGCTACAAAAATATAGAGAAATAATTGTATATTCAAAATATATTGTGCGAACGGGTAACTTTATTTTTGTATGGTAAAAAATCATGCCGACAGCTAACTCCGGACACAATTTCTGAGTAATAGGTTATTTTTCCTGCCAGGTCGTCTTGGCCTTCGTCGGTTTCTCTGCTATACGCCAGTTGAAGCCATCCAGTTGCCTCTCAGCGGGTTTTATTTTGGAGGGAGGGATCAGCTTTCCGTCCGGCTTCCCGATGAATGCGATCCGCTGTACCCGGTTGTCTTCGAAAAGCAGGTTCATTCTCCCGCATTCGACCCTGTTCAGACCGATATTTTTCTGCTTATCATCTACCGCATAGTAGGCACTTTCCCCGTTGCCGTCGACCAGCACCTGTTTCAGTTTGTTTCCTGTCTGAAAATAGGCGTTGATCGTCCTTCCCTTCACCTGATTGAATTGCTTCACCAGCGTGTCTTCTGTTATGACAAACGACTTGCCTTTGAGCAGCATCCTGTTGATCTCATTGCTGACGAGAAATGCTGTGATCGAATCAGCTTCCATTTGGTAATGCTGGTCGCTCCAAAGGATCGGTTTGCGGAAAAAGCGGATGATCGAGTCGGCCGTGTTGTAGGTAATCGAGTCACATTTTCCCTGGAAATCGGATTTATAAATAAACACATTGCGGTCTCCGATCAGTTTCCGTGTGCTGTCACGGGAGTTCTCAAAAGAATAGAGCGTGTCGGCGCGGATGTAAAGCGTGTCTTCGGATACCACATTCCGTACATAGGCATGCCCGAAAATTTTGGAGTAACCTTTTGTTTTCCAGTAGTATCCTTCGTCGCCATTGAGAACTGTCTTATCCTTTTTGGCAACAATCACCACATTTCCTTTCCCCTTGCCGTCGTTGGATTTGCCATCGACGACCAGCGAATCTGCGGTGAGTGTATACGTTTCATTGTCGACCGTCGTGCGCGTATGAAATGCCGACTGCGTCGATTCCGTATTGTACTGCCCTTTGGTTGCTACCACGGTACCGTCTTTGTTCACAATCTTGGTCTTGCCATTGAAATACGACCATTTCGTGATCGAGTTGTAAAGCAGCGTATCGGTTGTGAGCGTGTACTTTTTGTTCACCAGCTTCACGTTTTTGTAATACGTAAATTCTTTGGTGGCTGTATTATAAAAGCCTTCCTTGCTGGTAAGCACATTCTCTTCGTCGACAGTCCGGCCGGGTTGCTTGTAATAAGCGATCCCGTTGGCCATGTCATACTCGATTTTTCGGGTTGTAAGCGTTTTTTTAGTGTCTTTCAGGACCGTTTTCTTTCCACTTACAATCGCGAGCCGGGTATTTCCGTAGTAAAGGAGCGTATCTCCCGTCACCGTGATTGTGTCCCCCTGCACGATCCTGACATTGCCAAATGCCTCGATCACGTTGGAATTAATGTGCTGGATAGCCAGGTTGCTGTATAAAAGAGCTCCCTTATGCCTGAAAACGCCATTTGTCACGCGTCGTGAATCGTCTCCGGGCTGATTGATAATTTCCAGCTCGTCCGATTTCAGAATCTCCACCAGGTCTTCGCTTTGTGAAGATTGCGTTTGAGGTAATGCTTTCTGTGCGAACAGATAAGGCGAAAAAATCAGTAAGGCAAAGAACGTCAGTTGAAATATATTTCTTTCGATATTGATGACGCCGAAAAGTTTAAAAGGGTTGCAGTTTTCTGCACTATTTTTTTTCTTCATGTTGCTTTTCTTTCTCTTACCTTTGGCTGGATCGTGTCCCATTACCGTCCGGACGAAGAGATTAATCCATTCTCATTTACTCAAAAGTACATCAAATACGATTCGCAGGTTCATGTTGGATTCGTTTTTAACTTTTATTAACCAACACACGCCGGAACTGAAACAACAGCCGACTCTGCTCGCAGTAAGTGCGGGGATAGACTCCGTGGTGATGGCCGATCTGTTTTATAATCTGGGACTTCCGGCCGGCATTGCACATTGTAATTTTGGTTTGAGAGGGAAGGAGTCGGATGGGGACGAGGCCTTCGTGCGTGACCTTGCCGTCCGCTATAATTTCCCCTTTTTTGTCACTAGCCCTGACGTCAAAACCTTCGCTAAAAGCGCTTCCATTTCAACTCAAATGGCCGCCCGGGAATTACGGTACCAGTGGTTTGAAAAAATCAGAGAGGAGTACGGTTACAAATGGATCGCCACTGCGCATCATGCGAACGATTCGCTGGAAACTTTGCTGCTGAATCTTGCGCGTGGAACCGGTCTGGCCGGACTAGCCGGCATCGCGCCCGTCAGCGGTAACCTGATCCGGCCTTTGCTATTTTCAAACCGGGCGGAAGTCAGCCGTTATGCCGCTGAAAACGGTATTCGATGGCGGGAAGACCGGACCAACGAAGCCGATGATTACTACCGGAATAAGGTGCGCCATCATGTGATCCCGGTTTTATCGGAGTTAAATCCGTCCCTGGAAATTACCTTCAATGCTTCGTCCGAGCGCTTGAGGGCCGCTCATGCATTGCTTGAAGAGCATCTGCAAAACTGGAAATCGAAGGTCGTTCGACATGATGAGGGTAGCATCCGCATTTCAATACCCGAAATTTTAAGCGAAACTGAGCCCGTTTTCCGCTTATGGGCCATTTTACAGGATTTTGGGTTCCAATACAGTCAAATGCGCGGCATTATAGCTGCCCTCACCGGAATTCCCGGCAAACGGTTTTTCTCGCCAACGCATATTTTGTTGGTTGATCGGCATGACCTCGTTTTGAAAGAGTCATCCCAAACTACCGACGATACCGAACTGATTATTGAAGGGCCAAGCGCAATATTGGACTGGGAGGGAGCAAAGCTTACGCTGCGTATGTCCCCAATACAGAATCTACACCAATCCGACAAATCGACCATCGCCGTAGATCCCGATTTGCTCACATTTCCTCTAAGGCTGCGGAAGTGGCAGCAAGGCGACGTTTTTCAGCCTTTTGGAATGAATGGCAAGCGCAAAAAAGTGAGCGATTTGCTGATCGACAATAAAGTTGACCGTTTTCAAAAAGAAGCAACCGCGGTCCTGGTGAACGCGGATGGCAAGATCATCTGGGTCGTAGGGATCCGCGCCGATGAGCGGTTCAGAGTAATGTCTACTACGGGTAATGCGCTGCTGATCTCGCTATCAAAGTAGTTTGACGATCGCCGGCCATGGCATAATTATTGCATTAGTATTATTTATAGGTTCAATAATGTCATTGAGCACATTGTTACTCAAACGTTAATTCTATAAATAACAACAGGTTATGCCCCGATTTGCACTTGTAATGTCAGCCCGCTCTAATGGACAAACTGTGAATAATTCCTACAATTTCGATCTGGGCTACCCGGTTTCCGAGGAGTTTCTGATCCGGTCCTACCAGGAGTTTTACCCAACCCATTCAGATATTCACGTGATCTCGTTTACAAAAGTCGAGTGCGAAGAACTCGCGGCGGTTTTTTAATTTAATGCTCCAAAACCTTTTTGAGCTACCAGTCAATTATTCTTCGGAGTCTTTTCAAACATGGCGAAGAATTTTAACGCCGTTGGAACTGAAATCGTTAGCACGGACAGGTATTTAAGAAGTGTTTCATAGGCTTCTTGCTGTGAAGCGAAGAGGAATGAAAATACTGCCACGATCACAATGATGAACGGGATCCTGAAACTGTTCCAGGTGCCGTTGTCCCTGATCTGACTTCGGATTTTCATGACTTCGCCGGTGCCGATCGACGTTAGTATGAAATGCCGGAAGCCGTTGTTGAAAACGCGTAAGCCGCTATCCTCCTGTAAAATGATCCCTTTGCGAATCAGCAACGACAAGTTGTAGTCGTCATAAGGGTTGACAAGCCCGTCCTCCGCGAGGTCGTATAGGATGAATTTCTCTTCCTTGGTAAGAGATTGCCATAAGCTCATATAGAAATAATGAGAAGTAATTTCCATTTTAAAAGTTAGTGAGTCACCCCGCAAATTTCTTCTGTCCTGGGGAGGTAAGGATCTCAGGGCGTCCAGCACCGGCGATTGCATATTGTTAAGAAATCTGGCATGCCGTAATTCAGCTTCAAGTTCCTTTTTCCACATCATATCGTTGGAGGCGCTTTTTGAGGCCATTTCCCGGATTTCTTTAATGATAATGCGAAAATGCGATAGCAGAATATGCCACCTTTCGAGGTCGTGCATGGGTTGCCTTTCTCCAATCGGCTTTTTATTCTCGATCTGGTTGAGCGAATCCAGAAAATTGATAGGATGGACAGTCGAGACGATGATAATCTTGCAATCCCTCCTTTGTTTCAGGCTTTCGAGGAAATTCAGCTTGATACGATTGGTGTTGATGTTGTGCAAGTCATACTCGAAATGGTTCACAATGATCAGCTTATAACGTTTATTGCCGGAACTTGCCTGGATGTTCAGCCAAACCGGGTCGGCTTTTGCTTCTGCTTCGTTGTCGGGAATCATTAGCATATCCGCAATAAAGGCGTTGTTCTGCAGGGCAAGGTCGCTTCCGATTGTGAGCTCTTCATTCTGCATTCCTTTGATATTTTTATTACAGATTTCCTGCAAGATCAGATCCAGTATAGATGACCCCGGCGGGCCAATCATAAATAACCTGGAATTGAGATTAGGATCGGTAAGCAGGTGACGGTCTATTTCTTTCCACCCGGTTTGTCTTGGAAGGTTGAGCGCAAATAATTTTCTGATTATGCGATGCAGTACGAACACAAATAAGAGCAATGCGAGCACGAAAAGAAACCAGTAGGACAGCCCTTTCCAATCGATTTCTCTGCCGTGGCTGATCTCCGGCGCATTATATGCAAGAGGTATTGTAGTCAGTTTATTTATTTTAGGATTGTTTTTCCCAAAATTGCTTTCAATCATTCCGTCGGCGAATAATTTGTAGTCGCCAAGTCTTTGCGCCACGGAGTATGTCAGATCGTTATTATAGGGAACGTATCCACCTAGTTTCTCGAAAAGCCATTTTGTCATTTCTTCAATTTTCCATTCAACTACCGACGGCGTGGTTGGTTCCGCAACCCACACGTCGTCGTAAAACATATTGGTGTCCTTTTCGAAATGCGATACGCCGTCCCGGGCCATAAATTCACTATTAAATAATTTATGGCGATAAATGCCAATTAGTGAAGACTCATAGTTGTAGGCCGAGACAAAAAAATGGGCGACGGGTAATGCGCTGATAATGATGAGTCTGGTGAAGACCATTGCAGTGAATGCATGGCTTAATGCGAACCGCTTTGATAGTGCAATCAAAGCACGCCTTTGTCTTATTCCGGATACGAATTTGGCGGAGATGAAGCTCAATATAGCCAGAATGGCGCCAAACCAGGCGAAGTTCGATAGGCTGGTATTCGCATATGCAGCAATGCAAATGATCGCGACAATCCCGTAAAGCGTATAGATCGCTTTCTTCTTTTGATTGTATTTGTCTTCCGTTTTGAAGTAGCTCCTTTTATACTGGCTATTCAAAAATATAGACGACGTAGTTGCAGCGAGCGCGAGGATAAAGAGGAATTGTAGAAAGGATGTGAAATGAAAGAAGATAAGAAGCAGCGAAATAACTACACAATTAAATACAAATACCAATATATACCTTGGCCCAAACCGTCGGTTCGGCCCGAGCCAGGTAATGTCGAAATAATGCTTTTTCAGAAAGCTCGGGCGCTGATACAGCAAATAAATGACGAGGAAATGTATGGACAGGAAAATATAAAAAACCAGCAGCAATGAGAATGTGAATACAAACACTTTCGTATCTCTCATGGAAACATATCCCTGATCTTCAAAAATGACCAGATTGTAGGGTAAGTCGATTAAAGGCGATACGTAAATGTTGTAAGATGTACCACCATATTTCGTGCGCATCGAAACGTCTTCACTACCATGAAGCGCTTCCTGCAACAGATCCGCGTCGGAAAACTCTTCGAGCAGGTTTTCGTTCAGATTTTTGAACGGGTTGGAATGATACAGCACTCTCCCGGATTGGTCCGCTACCGCAAATGTAAAACCTGCCGGTAGCAGTGGGTTGTTCATGCTTTTCAGATTGAAGGCGATTGCCGCATAAGATGCTTTGTCGCCAGCCACCGCGGGTTTGGACAATACGGTTGTGAAATTGCCGGTTGTCCAGGATACAACCTGCTCTAATCCAAATGATATGATTTCGTCGCCTTTTAAATGGTATGGCCGCTTTTCAACCAGTTGTTTGTAATAACTCCTGTCGGCATAGCTGGCAGCCGGCGCACTTTCTTTTTTGTTAAAATTCTGAATTTCGATACCAGTGCTATCCAGCCAGAAAACCTCGTTTACATCCAGATCGTCTAAAAGAAGTTTGATCGAATCCAGACCAGCCCTGGATTGTTCGGAAGCATTTTGATAATGAATATCGCTGGAAATGTTGCTGATATTTCCTCCAATTTTGTTACGCCGGCGGAAGGCGTCAACGTCCGACAAAATCTTGAAAGCTTTATGAATGTCCGCTCGGAATGCGACCTTTAACCGACCGGACAGATTTTGGCTGCTGACTTCCGAAATGCGCTCTCCGGGTTGCATTGCGCTGTTGTAATTTAAAAACGCAAAGACCAGAAACGCAATGAGCAGCATGGAAGAAACAAATGCAAAAAGGCCGTCGAAAACCGTTAGCCGGTCCTGGCTTCCCATATGGTACAATTTGATCCACGGCAGGGATAAAATCAGCGCGAGTATGACAAACAGCATAAGAACGACCAGATTTTCCGGTAAACTCGTGGTCAAATGCCGGTATTGTTGCCTCTTCAACAGGCCGACAAGAGTGATAGGGTTTTCACAATCGAGGTTAATTTTTTGCAAAAACATTTTGTAATCTGTTCCACCAAGGCGAATATCCCGGACCGACTCCGTCTTGGCCGAGGTACAATCCAGCGAATCGGGGCAGATTGACGTGGCGCCGCTGGGGAAAGTCTGGTAAAGAATCTCACCGCATTCTCCAAGAATCAAATAGTGATCGAACGCTTCTCGCGAAAGCAAGGGGTTGATGAAATTTTGGAGCGGGTAGCGCATCTCAATGCGATGCCTCCAATGCTGCAATATGATCGTAGCATTGTTCCGGTCTATTTGCACCACCCGCAGGCTATCGGGCTTGCCGTCAAACAGCGACGGATATAGCGTATCGGCATCCAGCAGTGTGAAATTCGTTTTGGGGAATGAATCGATATAGGTTTTAATCGAATCACCTTTTATTTTCCTCGCCAGTAAAAGCTGGTTAAGCAGGATGACGGAATTGTCGACCTTCTTGCCAATATTGGAATCGATATTTTGGATGGCCCTGAATCGGATCGACTCCACGTTGCGCCGGTTGGAGGGGATGTATAAAAAGATATAGGACGCTGCGGTTACGAGTATCGAAAGGATTGTAAGCAGGACGATTACCTGCTTGCGATCAAACGAGAAGAAACTTGATAAAGAAAATGGTGCCGTTTCCCGTTCCATGTTAGGTTATGTTGAGAGGGTTTAGGATAATAGCGGTGGTCCCGGTTGTCCTTAATTGATATCCGGAATGATCAGTGTTCCTCCAAAGCGGAGTAAATCGACAATCCTGAATGAATCTGCATTGCCTGCTACCACACCAAACCGTGGCCGCCACTGCGGATCGTGTAAAAACGAGTCGCGGCTTTGTACCAGCAGCCGGATAAATACCTCCCCGACAATAGCGCCGCCGACTTCTCCAAGCTGGTTGCCCTGATGTTTCACCTCGGCTTCTTTCAGCACATAATACCAGAGGGGAGGCTTTTTCAGCAGCAGCTTGTTCTCCGCATTCAAAATCGCCACTGTTCGCTGATGCAACGATTCCTGCTCGGGAGTAGGAGTGGGGAAAGGCGATTTCAGCAGTTCTTCGTCCGTCAGCGGGGTAGCCCCCAATTTCCTGGCGATCGCTTTTCCCGTACCAACCCTCAACGCCATGCTCCTCACGAGATTCCGCGAAGAAAGCGTGGCGAAAAGCGAACCCACCGGAGCAGATCCGGGCAATGCACCCATGCCGAATGCCACGCGGGTGTCGATCTTCCTGGCCATATTGGCAGCCTGCATACCATCGACATTAAAAAAGCTCCGCCAGTTGATGATCCAGTCGCTTGGAACCCTCGTGCCTGTAAACCGGAATGCCCAGAAAAAATCCGAATTACTGAACACCTGGTTGAAGCGATATTTGTCCCTGATCTGACTATGTCCAAACCGATAAGCCGCTACTGCAAATTCAACAGGCATAAAGAATTTCTTTTTTTCAGGCATTAGTGACGGGCCATTTTTAAGGATATCCGCGACTTTCTGCGTTCCGATGATTTTGGCCAGGAAATCGTGAAATAATACCCATTGATAATGCCTTCTGGCTTCTTTCTGCGCTTCCGTAAACAGCTTGTCGGGTGTTAATGCAGGTTGTTCGGCCCGGATCGCATCGACAACTGCATTGTGGAATTTGATGATACTCATATGCATTTGCGCAACGAACAGATTCTCATCATTACGGGGATCAGCAATGATTGCTTTTCCATTATTATTTCTCTGCAAATCGAAATGCATAATGGGAATGGCAGGGTTTGCGCCGCCAATAATGGTATCGCTAAGCAGCAACTTCACGCCGTCGGAATCATATAAAAAGGAATCCACGGCCGGCCCGTCGCCGTATATCGAATCAAGGTCCAGATTAGGCGTTCGGTAATTAATCAGGTTACGCGCATTCTGCGCTATTTTGATATCGGAGTCGACATCCAGCGTGATATCGTGATCAACAAACTGACCAAAATAGGTATAGCCTGATTCGATGGTGCTGTTCTCTATTTCGATCGTTGCAGGATCTTCCAGCATATTCAAGCCGAGATCCTCCAATAACTTTTTATTTGCATCGGTATAAGGAATACTCGATCTCGAATCAAACAAATAACCAAAATGGTCATTCTTGCTGTTTTCGACGAATGAGGGGGAAAAGCCAAAAAGGGTTCTTCTAAACCCATGCGCAAGTCTTTCGGCTTTTTGCTCTGGGACAATCGGTTGTTCAGGCATAGATTCGGGGATTTTAGGGTGAAAATTGGATTGAATTGTAATACCAAATCTCATCATTTAAGCGTGCGCTGTAAATCCCTGATAACTACTAGATTGTATCCTATAATTTAAGGATATAGGCCATTGCAAATAGGGAAAAGGTGGTTAAATTTACTTAAACCCCCTCCCTATGAAGAAACTTATACTCCTCGTGCTATTGTCCTCAACCGTATGCTTTTCGCAGCCGGCAGAGATCCGCAATTTGAAAACGGAATTGGCTGTTGCGAATCGAATGCCGGAAGGTTTTATAAAAGATACAATGGTGTGCCATTCGTTGAAAGCAATCATGAAGGCATATATCGATATTGACATTGATTCATCCTCGAAATATGCCAGGTTATTGATTGCCCGCAGCGAACGACCGGGGTTAGACGCATTCCTCGTTTATGCATACCAATATGCCGGCTATATATACCAGGTGCAGGGCGATTATCATCAAAGTATACGCTATCATTATAAAGCGCTTCCTGTCGCTGAACGGCTAAAACAATATTCGAAAATGGCCGCTTCGTACGGGTGGCTCGCGCACGCATATACGAGCCTGAAAGATTTTAACAGAGCGGCGAAATTTTGTGAACGAGGTTTGAATGTATTGTCCCAATATCCTGATTCATATGTCCAGTCTTCTATTCTAAATGTGCAAGGTGCTATTTACAGGCAACAAGGTAAATTGAAACAAGCCCTGGAAGTAAATCAGAGTTTGTACAGGATAGCGAAAAGGGACCATCACAGTTGGTATGAAGCCCAGGGGTTGCATGCCATTGGCTGGGTGTATAAAGAAATGAATGACGTGCCCAAAGCACTTGATTATTTTACAGAGGCATTGGTATTGGCCAGGAAAACGGGAAGTTTTGATTTGGAAGGAAGTATCCTGCTCAATATTGGTAATCTGTATTTTGTCCAAAAAAAATGGAAGGAATCGCTCTTCTATTGCAGTACCGCCCGGGAGGCTGCCCGGCGTGTCGGGGACAGCAGCATCGAGATGGAAGCATTTGAATTGTTGTATAAAATATTCAGGCAAACCAATAAGCCATTGCCAGCCTTGAATGCCTATGAAAACTTTGTGCGCCTGAAAGATAGCCTGTCCCAAGAAACGACCGATCACCGGATCGAAACTTTGCAGGCCCAATACGACAATGTCCAGAAAACGAATGAATTGCAGAAGAAACAGGCGGAACTAGCGTCCAATCAAAGGGCCAGTACTGCCTTATTCATCGGGATTATCTTCATATTGCTGATTGCGGCCCTGCTTTTCTGGAACAACGGCCGTCTTCAAGCCAAGAATAAAATGATTAACGGGCAAAAGATATTGCTGGAAGCAGCCCAAACCGAGCTGGCGTTGGTGAATAAGACGCTGGAAAGCAGGGTCGACGAGCGCACCATGGAGCTGGTGAAGGCCAATAATGAACTGGTTCAGAAAAACGAAGAAATCAAAGCGGCACTTTTCAAAGGGCAGACGATAGAACGCAAACGGGTGGCGATTGAACTGCATGACAACCTGAGCAGCCTGCTGAGCGCGGTCAATATGAGTATTCAATATATAAACCCGCACAATTTGTCGGAGTCGGAACAATCGGTTTACCAGAATGTCAAACACCTTGTTCAGAATGCGTATACAGAGGTCCGGAATATTTCTCACAATATCCTGCCGCCGGAGTTGGAAAAAGAAGGTTTGGCGCGGACTTTGTCGGCCCTTATCGCGAAGCTGAATCAAAATTCTCCCATTACGTTTTCGTTGATGATTGCCGGTCTCGATCAACGGCTGCCGGTGCAGATCGAGTTTAACATTTACAGCATCGTTCTGGAATTGATTAATAATGCCATTAAACATGCGCAGGCGGCATTTGTGGGCATTAGCATTCGCCGAACGGATGACTCTGTTGACCTGGCGGTTACGGACGATGGTGTGGGCCTCGGGCAAAATAATGGAAAGAGGGGAGTGGGGCTGCAAAATATCCAGACCCGCCTGGAATCGCTGGGAGGGTCATTTCAGGCCACGCTTCCCCAAGAAAAAGGCACCCGAATCAGCATAAATATCCCCATTGAAGGATACGTCTTCAATGGGGAACGATAGTGTTTTTATTGCTTGAATCTTATGGTTTTGGTGGGCCAGTGGGGTTCATATCCTGCATGTTGTACTGCGTAGGGTCTAGGGCGGTGTCCCAGGTAAGCGTGGGTTCGATGATATCCCAGAGTGGCTGATATTTTTTAAAGTCGTCCTCACTGAATTGCGCAAGCATTTCAATAAACAAAAACTTGATCGGTGGATTTAGCGGAGGCGGTACTACCTCCGGATTTTCCGGATATTTGGGCACCGAGTGTTCTGGGGTTCCCGGAATGTGAGAGAAAAAGATGGGGCGGAGGCCCGCGGCTTGATAAGGTTTGCCCTTCTCATCGCACATATTGAGGGTTAGGCGACCATCTACGGCCACGCCAATATGGGCGTAGCCTTTCAAACGAACGTATTTTACTGTTGCCATACGTGAATTGTAGTTAGAAGTTTAAGGTTTACTTATTTAATTTAATCGGAAAAGCAGTTTTACAATCTCAGCGCTGAAAAACTTCTCACCATTTGCAATGCGGATCAACGCTTCTTCCAGTTCGGAATTGGCGGTATTTTTCAGAACGTATCCATCCACCCCGGCAAGAATCGCCTCCTTCACCACATCCGGTTCGTCTGCCGACGTTAGCAAGCATACCCTGACTTTCGGGAAATGCAATCGTATTTCCCGCGTGAGCTGAATGCCATTCATAACCGGCATATACAAATCGGAAACGACCAGGTCAATATTCGGATCAGTTTTCAATACATTCAGTACCCGGCCTGCATCGCTACATTTAAAGACCGCTGTTACGCCATTGATATTCCCTACCACGAGAGCTATGATTTCCAATAAATCTTTATGATCTTCGGCCACGATAATTCTCATAATAATTACAGAATAGCTGGCTTATAAATATGAAGTGATGTTACAAAAGTAGCGGCTCTTAAAGCCCCCTGAAATCCCGGTATTCTATGATTTTATCTCCTAGAATCTTAGTACTCCGGATGGGGAGATTCCAAAAAACAAGTCCTTTCGTATTCTTAATGTAGACTCTCAACACAGGTACATATATATACATGCGCATTATCGTCGCCGAAGATCATAAAATAGTACTGGATAGCCTGTGCGGCCTTTTGGCGGGCATGAAGGGTATCGAAGTCATAGCAAAGCATTTAAATGGCCAACAAGTATTGGCGACCCTGGCGATCGATCCGGACATCGACCTCGTTATTTCTGACGTTCAAATGCCCATTATGGGCGGCATCGAACTCACACTTAAAATGAGGGAGCGCTTCCCTAATGTGAAAATATGCCTGCTGACCGTAGCCGACAGTCCGGACGCGATCCGAAAGGCAATTAATGCCGGCGCGGACGGGTATGTGTTCAAAATGGTGGACGTCAGGGAACTGGAAACCGCCATAGACCTGATTTCCAAAGGTTCCAAATACTACTGTGCCGAAGCGTTGGCGATACTCGCGAGGGATCCTAACACCGAGTTCAAACCAGAAGTGGAAAAACTAGGTAATCTCGCCATCACGAAGCGGGAATTGGAGGTGCTCAAATTAATTATTCAGGAACTCTCCGGTACCGAAATCGCCGAGAAATTATTTATTGGCGCCACAACCGTTGAGACCCACCGCAAGCACCTCATGCAAAAACTCAGCGCCAAATCTACCGTCGGCCTGGTGAAACGTGCGTTGGAGTTACGCATCGTTTAGGCGGTATCTCCTCATTTTCCGGCCAATCTTCATGCTATATCCTCATATTCTAGGATAGAAAATCACCATAAT